>JALURI010000147.1 GCA_027016965.1 Geoglobus sp. | reverse complement strand
ACTCCAACAGCCCTGTGTTTATCATCAACAACCACAAGCCTGTCAACTCCATGTGTTCTCATAAGCGATAATGCCCTTCCAGCTGTTGAATGTGCGTTGATGGCTATGACATCCGGATTCATTACCTCTCTAACTCTCAAATTGCCTATTTCATCTTTAATTGCAAAAATGAAGTCGTTTATGTAAATCACACCGTACTCACCATCTTTCTTTACAATGACAAAAGGTGTTGAATCCTCAATAAATCTCCTTGCAATCCTTTCCGGGGTTAGATCAGAGAGATCAATTATTCCGGTTCTTATTGTAAAGTTCTTGACCTTCGTTTCGTGGGGATTGGTGAGTGCACTTCCCCTGACCAGGTCTCTTTCCCTTATAACACCTATTATCCTGCCATTCTCCTTCACAACAAGAGCACTTGCTTTTTCAGGATCGAGTTTTTCAAGTAGCGGAAAGATCTTTGAAATGGTCTCATCACCATTTACTATCTCAAAATCTGATCTGATTATCTGCTCCAAAACATCTCTATCCACCTGATCACCTCCCACTCATCTCTCAGTTTTATAGTTTAAAAAGGTATGCTTGGCTCCAATTTCTGTGGTTTTTATCCTTGAGATCGCAGGAAATAACTATCAGGTTCCTTAGTTAACACTGTTAAGGTAAGGGCAGGGGTTTGTAGATCAGCTTGGAGGTAACCACAGAAATATTGAGAATGGTTTCGATTGAGCTTTCAGGATCTTTTCATCGATGAGCTCATCAGTAAGGATGGTGATGCTGTAAAGTCTGCCATGGAGGTTTCAGATTTGATTTCAAGGAGAGAAGTGTCTGATCTTCATCTGAAGTTCTCCTCCAAACCGATGGGAACCGAAATGTTTTTTAAACAGATTATGGATGGTTCAGTGCTGCTGCGCGGGTAGTCTAGTGGTAGGACAACGCCCTTCCGAGGCGTTAACCCGGGTTCAAATCCCGGCCCGCGCACTGCATAATTTCCAAAACAGCGAATTAACTGAACAGAAAACTATAATTCGAGCTCCTTTCTCATTCTCCTGTACTCTTCAAAACTGATCTCCCCTCTGGCAAATCTTTCTTCCAGAATTTTAAGTGCTCTGTTTTCTTTCTTATCTGAATCTTTGTTTTTGCCTGAAAGGGAGCTTATAAGAAAGTAAACCAGAGCCACGATTAGTATCAACCACGCTATCTGCCATAGAAAACCCAGACCATATCCCATTCCCCCGTATCCATAGCCCATCATTCCTCCGTATCCCATCATATCACATCCACCCCCATAAAAAAATTGAGAGATGCTACCACCCCATCATGGGGCAGTGTCCGTAACCCATTCCATATCCATAGCCGTACCATGGACTGTATCCACCATATTCCTGCATCCACACCGGAATGCCTGAGTTTTCATTTCCAACGACCTCTCCATTGTAAGCAATAGATACCGGAACTATCTGAGTTCCATACTCAAAGCCCTTAACTGTGATTAAATCTCCCTGCTTCAATCCAAGATTTGCTGCGAACCACCAGGGAAGTATCACGAGCTTTCCATTATCAAGCATGATTCCCATTGGGTACACTGTAGATAATTTGCCCGATACTTCTGATACTTCTTTTACCTCAGGCTGAACAGTGGTTGCTGGTGATTCATCTGCGTTGTATCCGTAACCATATCCCATCATGGGGCTTCCCATACCGTATCCCATTCCCATCATGCCGGGCATTCCATAGCTGTATCCTGAGCCCATGTGGGCTGATGCAGTGTACACTGCAAGCACAACCAGACCAGCCAGCACACCAAACACCAAACCTTTCCTCATCTCACATCACCTCTGAACAGAAACTGATTTCAGGGGTATTAGGTGTATGGGGTGAAAACGAAGGTGAAATCAGAGAGAAGACATTTCAGAACTGTTTACAAAAGTTTCAGATCGTTCAGAATTTTGAACATAACTCTGTGGTTTTTGGGCACAGTGTTAAAAAGAGAGTAACATTTAATTTTCCTCTTTCAGTGTTGATCATATGAAAAGCGCATATCTGATGACTGTAATCGCGGGACTTGTTTTAATAGCCTATTCACTCACCCTTTCAGGCTCCCAAACATATCAGGATCAGTGTTCGATGATGCAACCTTCACTGTATTCATCTGCCTATACCTCACTTCCCACACTTTTGATGATTGCAGGCGTGGTTCTAATCCTTGCTCCAGTCGCAATTTCTGTTAAAATAAGGCAAAGAGACTTTCCAAAAAAAGTTTCGCAGGATACATCTGAAGTTCGGATCATTCACAAACCAAGCCAGAATTTGGAAAAGCTGGCAATTGTGGAAAAACTTCTAGAAGAAGATGAAAAAAGAGTGATAAAGATAATAACGGAGAATGAAGGAATAACTCAGGACAGCATTCACTTCAAAACCGGTTTTTCGCCCTCGAAAGTTTCCCTGATAATAAAAAAGCTTGAAGAAAAAGATCTGATATACCGGGAGAGGTTCGGTAGGACATACCGGGTATACCTCAGTGATTGGGTTAAAGAGTAACCAGAAACCTGTTAATTGATGATATTCAAACCAGAATCCTGTTTTTCCGAATTTGTCCCTAATTCAATATTCAATGACTTGCTCTCAATCTCTCAAGAATCTCCTTTGCCACATCCATCCTTATCTTCCCAATTCTGAGCAGTTCTTCTGCTACCCTATCCACTTCTTCCCTGCTTGCTCCGGCCATTATTGCGATGTTTCTTGCATGAAGCTCCATATGGCCACGCTGAATTCCCTCAGTTGCAAGAGCTCTCAGAGCTGCGAAGTTCTGGGCCAGACCAACAGCCGCCATAACTCTTGCAAGCTCCTCTGCTGTGTTTATACCCAGAATCTTCAGGCTGAGCTTTGCTAAGGGGTTAACCTTTGTGGCACCTCCGATTGTTCCAACCGAAATTGGAAGTTCCATTGTTCCAATCAGATCACCCGTTTCATTCACTTCGTATGTTGTAAGGGGTTTGTATCCTCTCAAAGCTGCGTAACTGTGAGCTCCAGCCTCAACAGCCCTGAAATCATTTCCCGTTGCTATAACAACAGCAGAAATTCCGTTCATGATGCCTTTGTTGTGTGTCGCGCACCTGAAGGGGTCTGCCTCAGCAAAAGCGTAGGCATTCACTATACCCTCAACAACCTCCTTTCCGCCAATTACCTCTTTTCTGAATACTGCCTTTGCTCTCGCAATCCTGTAGACCGATAAATTGGAGATTATTCTCAAGTAAACCCTGCCACCCGTTATTCTCTCTATGAGGGGGGCAACAGCCTCAGCCATGGTGTTCACAGCATTAGCACCCATTGCGTCTTTGACATCCACAATCAGGTGAACAATGAGCATTTTTCCCTTTATTGTCTCTATGACTCTCACCTCAACATCCTTGCATCCACCACCGAGGTTGACAAGAATCGGATCCTGCTCGTTTGCCTTCTCGATTATCTCATCTCTGTACAAGAGAACCTCGAATTTTGCTGATTGTGGGTCCTTCAATCCAACAACCTGTATCTGACCTATCATCATGTTGCCCGAATAATCTGTTATGAATCCTCCACTCTCCCTCGCCATCTTTGCAGCATTGCTTGCTGCCGCAACAACGCTCGCCTCTTCAATTGCCATTGGAATCAGATAGTCCTTTCCGTCTATCAAAAAGTTGGTCGCGATGCCGAGAGGTAATTCGAATGTGCCTATGACGTTTTCGATCATTCTGTCGGCTATGTCCAAGGATAATCCTTTATCGATCAGGAGTTTTCTTTCTTCATCACTCAAACCCACATACTTCGCAACCTTTTCAAGCCTTTCATGAACGCTCATCCTGTAAAAGCCAGGTATCCTTGATGATGGCATGGCAGAAGGTAAGCAATAAAAT
>JALURI010000146.1 GCA_027016965.1 Geoglobus sp. | reverse complement strand
CGTCGCCTACGGGCTGAGAATCAGGGGTGTTAACGGAAGAGAGCTGAGAGAAAGAGTTGAAAGTATTCTTGAATCATTGGGAATCCTGAGCTTATCTGACAAAAATGCCAAGAAACTGAGTGGTGGGCAGAGGCAGAGGGTTGCGGTGGCAAGAGCTTTAGTTATGGACGTGGATGTTTATGCCCTCGACGAACCAACAGCAAACCTCGATGCAGAGAATGTTAAAATTATTGAGCGTGCAATAGCGGATATGCGAAATGTGGGGAAAACGATAGTCTTAGCCACCCACAATCTGTTTCAGGCAAAAAGGCTTGCAGACAGAACAGCATACATGGATAATGGTGAGGTGATTGAAATTGGAAAAACCTACAGGCTCTTTGAAAGCCCTGAGGACGAGAGAACGAGGAGATTTGTGGAAGGAGATTATTACTTCTGATTCAGAGATATTTGCTGTAAAGTGCGGGATACGGAAAATGGATGCTTTACATCCTTCTGAAGTCTCTGAGGGGTGCATAACCGGGAGAGGTGTGCATGGAAATTTTCGAAAGAATACTGAGACGGTCTGTGGGGTAAATGCAGAGGTGAGCACACGATTTTACAGAATCCCGGGTGGAAATTCTTAGAATTTCTCTGTGGTAAAGCAAACAAAGTCGTTTTCAGAGCAGGTTAGCCTGATTCTCCTTACATCTTCGATCTCAAAGCCAGTACCTCTGAGCATGCTCTCAACCTCTTTCTCGCTGTAGAACCTTGAGATCCTGTAGAACGGGCTGTTCTTCGATGAGTACTCTCTACCAAGTCCCGAGTCTTTCGGAACTACGCAGACGTAAAGCCTTCCATTGCTTTTCAGGACTCTTTTAACCTCTATGAGAACTTCTTCCGGACATTCAAGGAAGCAGAGAGTAAATATCAGGTATGCTGAGGAAAATGAGGCATCTCTGAATGGTATATCTCTGCCATCTGCCAGCATCACCTGAAGACCGCGGCTCTTGGCAAGCTTGAGCAGCCCCCCAGATAGATCAATTCCCACATCGATTCCAAGCCTTTCCATGAACCTTCCCGACCCGCATCCAACCTCAAGAGACAGGCCTAAAGGAGGAGGAATTATGGAAAGCTCTTTTTCGAAGAGTTGGGAATTTCTATCATACCACGAGTCATATCGCTCTGCCAAGAGGTTGAAGGTTTTTGCAACATCTCGCAAATCATGCATCGGAGAGTTGTGGGGAAAGAAAAAGAAAAAGGTTATGGCAAAGATATCCCCTTCAGAACTTCGCGAGCTGCATGGATGTACTCTTCAAGCTCTTTTTCCGTGTGCATCGCTGAAAGATGGCACCTCTTAAGCGGGTTTGGTGTGAAAAACACTCCTCTTTTCCTCATCTCAGCGGCAAACCTCCTGAACCTTTCTCTGTCTATGCTCACTATTGACGAGTAATCCCTGACATCTCCTCTTGTAAACTGAAGTGTGAAAATCGATCTGTAACCAACAACTCTTGCCTCAATGCTCAGCTCTTCCAGAGTCTCATTCAGCTCTTTTCTGTATCTCTCTCCCAGCCAGGAGATGTATTCCACAATCCTGTCCCTTTCGAGCACCTCTATGGTCTTCTTGACAGCTGCGAGAGCTGATGGATGGCCAGAATATGTGCCAGAGACGAGAACGCCGTTATGGACAAGAGACATTATATCTCTCCTGCCAACGATGGCTGCAACAGGATAACCATTGCCCATGGACTTCCCTATGGTTGTTATGTCGGGCACGACTCCAAACTCCTCCTGAACACCGTGTATGCTGTGCCTGAAGGCTGTGATTATCTCGTCGAAAATCAGAACCGAGCCGTAAGTCCTGGTTTCCTGTCTGAGAGTTTTGAGAAACCTCCTCTCCGGTATTATGGCACCCACGCTGTGGGGAATTGGTTCGAGGATAACTCCTGCTATCTCCTCTCCGTGATCGGCCATGAACTCCCTGAAAGCATCGCTATCATTGAACGGCAGGATCTTTGTGGTTTTGTAGGCAGCTTTCAGTATTCCCCTTGACTGGGGGTAGATTTTACCCATCATCTCCCTGGGCGGTGAGACGTTGAACGCAACATAATCATGCCATCCATGGTAGCAGCCTTCGAATTTTACTATGTCCTCTCTCTCTGTAAATGCCCTTGACAGTCTTATCGCATGATATGTCGCTTCAGTTCCGGAGTTCACGAACGTGACCATCTCTGCAGATGGGATGAGTTCCACCAGCTTTTCTGCTACCTCAACCTCAAGCTCACACACTCCAGCCCCAAAAAGCACGCCCTGATCAATCTGCTCCTTCACTGCCTGATTCACTTCAGGATGGTTGTGTCCCAGCAGTATGGGTCCAAATGCCAGGTGGTAGTCCGTGTACTCCTTACCATCCACGTCGGTTATCCTGCATCCGTAGGCTCTTTCCGGAATGAACGGCTCCGGATAGTGAGTTTCCGCTCTCAAACCTGTTTGAGCAGCTTTTGGAATAATTTTGCTTGCCCTTTCATATATCCCGATGCATTTCAACTGCATCACCTCTTGATCTCCTGTAACGTATTTTCAAGCCAATAAGCAGTAAGGCTCCAAAAGCCACAGGTATGATATTGAGGGTCGCACCGCTTACTCCCAGAAAACCTATAATCGCTTTCAGTTCTTTTCGGAGAGGTCTGCCAAAATAACCGGTTATTGCAATTGCGAGAAGGTACATCACCAGCACGCTTGCAAGGAAATAGTAAGTGACTTTTGCAATCATGAATATGTCCCAGTTCTGCACAGTTATGAGAAACATCTCCGGATGGGTGAAGTATATGAACGGACCTATGTATCCTGCAAGAGCGTATTTAACCGAATTTCGAGCAGTTTTCCAGAAATCTCCTCCCGCCAGTGCTGATCCAGCGTAAGCTGCCAGAGCAACAGGAGGTGTGAGATCAGCAAGAATTCCAAAGTAAAAAACGAAGAAATGGGCAGCAAGCAGGGCTGTTGCCGTTCCGGTTCCCGGAACAAGAGTATCGTATATTGAGTTCCCAGCGACAGCGTTGAAGACTGCAGGTGCTGCAACAAGAGAGGTTATAACATAATTTGCAGTTGTTGGCACACCCATTCCCAGTATCAGGCTGAAAACCATTGCCATCAACAGCAGAAGCATAAGGTACCCGCCGGTGAGGTCAATTAGCTTGTATCCGAGGCTTGTTACAAGCCCAGTCATGGTAAGGACTCCTTGAATCAGTCCCGCGCTTGCTGCTGCAAGCATAACGCTTGTGCTCGTTATACCAGCATCTATCATTGACTCATATGTGGCAAAGGACATCTGTTTTCCGACTTCAGTTTTTGAAACCTTTCCGACGATCACAGAAAAGATTATCCCAAAAACACCGCTCATCAAAAGTATCGCTTCCTTTCTCAGACCTAAAAACTTGCAGAAAGCTGCAAACAGTATAAAGAGCAGGCTTATGTAGAGCTTCTCATTGAACTCCACCTTTCCAGTAAATGCAAAAGCCACGAGCACCCCTGCGAGAATTAGTAAAAGAGGTGCAGAGACATGTGCCAGTTCTCTGCCAGAAAACATCAATAGAATTGCAAAAATGACAAAGGGCACATATATTTTCTCATCTCCCGGTATCTCGTCCTTGGAGATCCATGCAACCCATATTGCAATTCCAAGAGAGGATATTGCTGCAATGTGTGGTGCTATTCCCCAGATAAGAGCAATTGTAATCACAGCTATAGGCAGAAGGATATACAGCTTCCTTATGAAGTAGTTCAGAGATGTCAGAGTATCTCTTGAAAGACCTCTTAGACCCAGTTTCTTGGTCTCGAGATCTATAAAGATGTAAACCCCTGCATAGTAAATCAGCGCAGGCAAGATTGCAGCAATTATAAGCTTGTTGTATGGCACACCTAAA
>JALURI010000145.1 GCA_027016965.1 Geoglobus sp. | reverse complement strand
ATCCAGAATTGCAGATGGAATTCTGCTTAACCATATCTCACCGCATCATGTTAACCACGTTCTGAGATACGTTAACTCTGACTTTGTATCTGCCTATGGTCCATGTTTGATCCTTCCATCTCATTTTGAGCAGGATCTGCTTCTTGCAACTGCAATGATTATGGGGAGCAGTAAAAACTTCATATATGACATGGATTATACTGAAATTTTTGAGAAAGTGAGAAACATAGACATCCTTGGTCTCATTGGTGAGAGGCAGAAAGGAAATGATTTGACTGGATTTCAAGAATTCAAAAATCTTCAAGTCCACAAGGAATTTCTTTTTGAGAAATTTTCAATTGCAGGAAGCATTGATGAAGTTTCAGACAAAATTGCTATTTTACTTCAGAAATGCAATCATGTTGTTCTTTCAGATCCATTTTTCAGAGAAGAAAAGTTTGACAGGTTTTTGGGGGAGATACTTGAAAAATTAAAAGAAAAAATTTAGAGATCAGTCCTCATCTGAGGATGAATCGGTGTCAAAGTCCTCTCCACCAGATTCCTTCTCTTTCTCAAGTCCCTTTGCAGCAATGACGTCGTCAATTCTCAGTATCATTATTGCCACTTCAGTTGCAGAGCTTATTGCCTGCTTTTTCACTCTGAGAGGCTCAAGAATCCCTTCTTCCTTGAGGTCAATGACCTTCCCTGAGAAGACGTCAATACCAGTGTAAACCCTACCCTCCTCATGGGCTTTTCTCAGCTCCACAAGGATGTCAATCGGATCAAGACCAGCATTCTCTGCCAGGGCTCTTGGAATCACCTCAAGGGCTGATGCAAATGCCTCTGCTGCAAGCTGTTCTCTTCCACCAAGGCTCGGAGCCCATTCCTTGAGCTTGAGTGCAAGCTCGATCTCTGGAGCCCCACCACCAGCAACAACCTTACCGTTCTCCAAGGCAACCTTTGTCACCTTTATTGAGTCTGTAATGCTTCTTTCAACCTCATCCACGATGTGCTCTGTACCACCTCTAACCAGGATTGTGACAGCCTTTGGATTCTTGCATCCCCTTATGAACACCATCTCCTCATCGCCGACCTTCTTCTCCTCGACAAGGTCTGCATATCCAAGATCATCTGCTGTCAGATCTCTCAGATCAGTAATTATTCTTGCTCCGGTTGCCTTTGCAATTTTTTCAATGTCACTCTGCTTAACTCTTCTTACAGCAAGAATTCCGGCTTTTGCGAGATAGTACTGGGCGAGATCATCAATTCCTTTCTGGCAGAAGACCACATTCGCTCCCGTCTCTGCTATCCTGTCAATCATGTCCTTTATCATCTTCTCTTCCTGTTCAATGAACTTCTGGAGCATCTCTGGATCTGTGATTCTTATTTCGGCATCTGTCTCTGTCTCCTTCACTTCAAGAGCCGCTTTCAGCACCACTATCCTTGCATCCTTCACCCTCTTAGGCATTCCCGGATGCACAACCTCCTTGTCAATCACAATACCATCTATGAGCTCTGTGCCCTCTACACCTCCTCCCTGTCTCTTCTCAATCTTTATGTTGTCCTCATCAACCTCCCACTTTCCATTTACCTGCTCGGCAACCTTCTTTACAGCCTGAACAACCAGGCTGCTCAAATGCTGAATCGCATACTCTGCATGCTTTCCTGTTATGGCTGTTGCCGCAATCTTTTGCAGAGTTTCCTCATCGTCTGCATCAACGTTTATTGCTATGTTATCAAGCACCTCCATCGCTTTCTCTGCTGCAAGCCTGTAACCCTTGGCAATTACAGTAGGATGAATCTCGTTGTCCAAAAGTTCTTCAGCCCTCTTCAACAGCTCACCAGCAATCACAACAGCTGTTGTTGTTCCATCTCCAACCTCATTCTCCTGTGTTTTTGCAACCTCAACGACCATCTTGGCTGCTGGATGCTCGACATCCATCTCCTTCAGAATTGTTACACCATCGTTTGTTATGACAACATCCCCGAGGCTATCTACAAGCATCTTGTCCATGCCTCTTGGACCGAGGGTTGTTTTGACAGCCTCAGCAATAACTCTTGCAGCCATTATGTTGAGTCTCTGGGCATCCCTTCCAACTGTTCTCTGGGTTCCTTCTTTCAGAATCAGAACAGGCTGTCCTTGCAGTACCGCCATCTCCACCCACCTCCCTTTTCTGGCATTAGTGGAATGAAACTTCTATATAAATATTTCGGTAGTGAATGGAGTGATCTGAAGGGTTTAACCGCGCAGTACTCTTCTGTAAAATTAGAAACTGTCATCTTTGAGCGTGCAGAATTTTCGTACGAGATACAAACTGAAGTTCAATCCTGATCTGTGTCTGAAATGCGAAACTTACTCCTGCCTGACAGAATGCATGCACCTCAATTACGATTTCGACGAGGCCAGGCAGGAGAGACATAGAATTGTGAGAGGAGAGCATTCGAGAGTTTTCGAGTAATGCATGGCCTGTTACGGCTGCGAGGAGTACTGCCAAGCAAGAAGGTCACCCGTTCTATCTGATAGTGGAGCTGTAAAAGAAATTGAGGTAAGATGGCAGATGACACACTCCTGACCAGTATCCTGGAAAGGTACAGAGCACAGAGAGAGTTCGTGGTCAAGGATTTGGGAGTAGGATGGTGCACATATGCCTGAAAAACCATGCTATCAGTATGAGTAAGGTTCTGGAAAGGTATAAAGGGAAGCTTGCTGAAGATGGAGGAGAGAGTTGTGATGGGGGGAGAAAGAAATTCAGGGTGAGGGATTCTGATACTTGACACATCTGTCGTGGTTAGAATCCTGAAAGAGTGGGAGTTCCTTGAAAGGATATGGGCCAAACTGAGAGATAATGGCTATGAGGTGAATTATGCAGACATCATGATCTCAGCCATGACAATCAGAGAACAGGAGAACCTTCTGACGCTCGACAAGACTTCCAGCTTATCAAGAACGTTGTGAATCTCGATGTTGTAGAAGGGCTCTTTCTGAGATTCTTGCCCTCACAAAATGGGTAGTGTGCCTGACATTGTGATCGAAATTCAAAATTCTTAGTGCCTGCGGGTGATGAAAGAAAACAGACCTCTATCATTCTTCCTGCCTGTCCTTTTTCTCATAAAGCAGTCTGTAAAAATCTCTTGGATTTGAGATACAGCTCAGTTCCTCTTTCATGATGATGACCACATTCTCGTTTCTACATTTTACATCCTTTTCAACGATATATGCAGCCATCTTTGACACAATCTCGCTTATTCTTCCCATATGGGATACCCTCTTTCCAATTTCTCTTACCTGTTTTATCCCTGTCAGGACCGGCTCATCCTCTGGTTTTGAGATGACATCAAAGGGAGCATGTTTTACAGGAATGACATCCACACCTATTTCCCGAAGATTGAATATGATTTCCCCCTCTTTCTCCCCGTAATCATGTATCTCTCCATCTTCAAGCTCTTCCAGGTTTTCAATGAAGTTCAGAACGTCTATTTCCCTCACCACACTTTCTCCAAGTATCTCCTCCAGTTTTATTGCGTTTTCAATGTTTGTATCAATTCCCTCCTCGTAGAGCATCACTGTCCTTCTTGAAACACCGAGAAGCATGGCAAGCTCTCCTGCAGACATTCCGAGTTCCTCTCTTGTCCTTTTTATTTTTTCGTTATCAAGCCTGACATAATACCCACCTGGAGCAGAGTATATCAGCGGTTTTATGTCCTCCACGATCATGTCGTAGAAGGTTGCCATGTTCAGAACAGGAATTCCATATCTGGTGTATACAACTCCTCTCTCAAGATAATCGGATTTGTATCTCTCACCAATGACAACTGGGCTTGCCTTCAGCACTCTTGCGATTATCTTCATTTCCTTTGCCATTTCAGATTTAAAGGAATCTATGTTGTAAAGAATCTTCAGAAACAGGACAATTTCGCCTTTTCTCGCCACAATGTCAAAACAC
>JALURI010000144.1 GCA_027016965.1 Geoglobus sp. | reverse complement strand
TATGATTATGCCTACCAGCAATACCTCAATTGAATACAGCAGGAAAAACGATTTGTGAAATGAAGCTAAAATAATTGAAAAAATCAGAAAGTCCAGCTGATCGAGAACAGGAGCCTTTCTTCCTCTCTCAAATCCAAATCTTCTCTTTATAAAGCTCCCAATCATGTCTCCTACGAGTGATCCTGTTGAGAGCAGAAAAAACATTAAAACAGCATCGTTAAAGCTCAGAAAAGAGAAGATCTGAATTCCTATCATCTCCTCCACTCTGTACTGCACCACTCCTGTCATCACCCCACCTGCAACTCCTCCTGCAAAACCCCTGAATGTCTTGCCATCGCCAAGGATTCTTTTTCCATCAATAAAATTCCTGCCAAGGTCAATTGGCATTCCTCCTCCCGTAAGAACAGCAAAATTATTTGGGGTGTATGAGGGCATAAAAAGCCAGATAGCCTTAAATATGAGTGTGAACATAATTCAGAGATACGAAACGTTGATATATCCTTTTCGATAAATAAAATAAGATAATTATTGGGGGGTGAATGTGTGATATCCGAACTTGAGTTCAGAAAAATTGATTATCTCACAAAATCACTCTGTCCTGAATGTCTCAGAATAATCTCTGCAAGAATTTATGAGGAAAACGGGAGGGTGATGATAAGTAAAATCTGTGAGGAACATGGAGAGTTTGTTGATGTTTACTGGGGAAACAGCCAGATGTTTAGAAAGGCAATGAAGTATGCACATGATGGGAAAGGTATTGAGACGAACATAACTGAATATGAAACCTGTCCCTTCAGCTGTGGTCTCTGCTGGAACCACAGAAGTCACACAGCCCTTCTGAACATTGTCCTTACAAACAGATGTGATATTGCATGCTGGTACTGCTTTTTCTATGCAAAAAAAGCAGGATACATCTACGAGCCACCAGTTGAGAAAATTGTGGAAATGGTGAGAATCGCAAGAAACATGAAGCCTGTTGGTGCAAATGCCGTTCAGCTGACCGGAGGAGAGCCAACTTTGAGGGAGGATCTGGTAGAGATAATCAGGGCAATCAAGACAGAAGGAATAGATCATATCCAGCTAAACACAAATGGCATAAGACTGGCAATAAACCGAGACCTTGCATCAAGAATTAAGGAAGCTGGTGTTAACACAGTATACCTTTCATTTGATGGTGTTGACGAAGATGTGAACCAGAAGAATTATCCATATGTTCCCAAGGTGCTTGAGAACTGCAGAAAGGTCGGACTTGGAATTGTGCTTGTTCCCACAGTTATTAAGGGTCACAACGATCATCAGCTTGGAGACATAATCAGATTTGGTTTTGATAACATCGATATTGTGAGGGCTGTCAATTTCCAGCCTGTAAGCATAACTGGAAGCGTTCCGAGGAAAGAAAGGGAACAGATAAGAATTACAATTCCGGATGCAATAAAAAGAATAGAGGAACAGACCGACGGAGAGATAGCAGGAGAAGATTTTTATCCGATTCCATGTGTGTCTTCAATCTCTCATTTTGTTGAGGCAATAACCGGAAAGGCTCAGTATGAACTCACAACCCATTTTGCATGCGGTATGGCAACCTACGTTTTCAAGATGAATGGAAAAATGGTGCCCATCACAAGGTTTGTTGATGTTGATGGTCTTTTTGAATATCTGGATGAAAAGGCTGAGGAGATAAGAAAAAGCAGAATAAAAACTGTAAAGGCTCTGAAAGGAATAATTGATCTGAGAAGATTTGTTGATCATGAAATCGCACCATTTGATGTTAGCAAGCTTTTGTTTGACATTCTTGTCAGGCACGATTACTCATCACTGGGTCAGTTCCATGAAAAGGCTCTGTTCATAGGAATGATGCACTTCATGGATCTCTACAATTATGATCTTGAGAGGATATGCAGGTGCGACATACATTACGCAAGCCCTGACGGCAGAATAATTCCATTCTGCACTTTCAATGTAATCCCTGAAGTTTACAGAGACAGGGTTCAGGCTGAATATGGAATTCCAATTGATGAGTGGGAGAAAGAAACAGGAAAAAGGTTGAAAGATGATATCATCAGAGTTGTGAGGAAAAGGACATGAGAGCTTTTTTCATCGGGAGATTTCAGCCCTATCATCTCGGTCATCATGAGGTGTTGAAGGAGATCCTCGATGAAACTGATGAGATTGTCATAGGGATAGGCAGTGCACAGGAGAGCCATACAATTGAAAACCCCTTTACTGCTGGAGAAAGGATAATGATGGTGGACAGAGCAGTTGAAGAGCTGAAAGAAGGTGTGAGTATTGAAAAAACATACATAATCCCCCTTGAAGATGTTTACAGAAACAGTCTGTGGGTGAGCCACGTCACTTCCCTGTGTCCCTATTTTGATGTTGTTTACAGTAACAATCCCCTGGTTATCAGGCTTTTCAGAGAGGCAGGATTTGAAGTTAAAAAAACAAGAATGATAAACAGAATTCACTATCAGGGAGCTGAGATAAGAAGAAGGATGATATGTGGTGAAAAATGGGAGGATCTTGTCCCAAAGAGTATTGTTGAGGTGATAAATGAAATAGATGGGGTCAAGAGGTTGAGAGACATTGCAAACTCAGACACAGGAAAAAATATGTGTTAACTGGCACCTGAATTTTGTGGCGGAGATAAGGAATGGGGTTGTGGAAAGAGCGTATTTTACGAACAGTGGAATGGAGGAAAACATAATTTCTGATTTTTCACAAGCTTTGAAAAAGAGGCTTTTAAAATACTTTAAAGGTAAAAATACAGATTTTGATGACGTTCCTGTGATTTATCCTACTGAATTTTCCATGAAAGTCCTTCAGTTTGTTAGAAAAATCCCCTTTGGAAAGGTACTGTCATACTCCCAGACTGCACAGAAGGTAGGCACATCACCGAGAGCTGTTGGTGTTGCACTGAGAGCAAATCTGGTTCCTGTAATTGTCCCATGTCACAGGGTTATTGGCAGAAATGGCATTGGAGGTTATTCAGCAGGAACTGAAATAAAAAAACTTTTACTTGAACTCGAAGGAATCGACATCAAATGACAGCCTATACCCGGGCATGATATTGATTCATCTGATTTAGCTAAGAAAGTGGAGGGATTTAATGGAACAAAAAACTGAAGGGGTGAGAATTCTTACCGGCGAACCAGAAAAAGCAATAGTCAGACTTTCAATTCCGATAATGGTCAGCAATTTTGTATTCACCCTATACAATTTCGCAGATGGTGTGTGGGTTGCTGGACTTGGAGCAGATTCCCTCTCTGCCATTGGTCTGTTTATGCCTCTTTTCTTCATGTTTATCTCACTTTCAATGGGTCTTGGTATCGGTGCCGGCTCAGCAATATCAAGAAAGATAGGTGCGAGGGATAAAAAAGGAGCAGATAACGTTGCCGTTCATGCTTTGATTCTGTCCTTTATCTTGGGTGCCGGGATAACAAGCGTTTATTTCAGACTTGAGGAGATACTGATCTCCCTTGGTGCTCATGGAAATGTACTGGCTGAATCAATGAGTTACGCAAGAATTATTGTTCTCGGCTCCATTTTCCTTGTTTTCAACAACGTTTCTGTTGGAATTTTAAATGGAGAGGGGAATGCAAAGAGAGCAATGTATGCCAATGTCACTGGTTCGATTCTTAACATAATTCTCGATCCCATCCTGATATACATCCTGGGACTTGGGATTTCTGGAGCAGCCTATGCCAGCGTGATCTCAATGATGCTCTCATCCATTATGATTGTTTACTGGATGTTCTACAATTCGAAAACCTACGTTGATGTAAGATTAATGGACTTTGGACTTTCATCCTCCATAGTTTCTGATATTCTGAGGGTAGGTCTCCCTTCAGCCTTTGCGATGCTTGCAATGAGCATATCAATAATGATCCTTAATCTGATGATAGTCAGAGTTGACGGTACAGATGGCATAGCTGTTTTTACCAGTGCATGGAG
>JALURI010000143.1:2056-3952 GCA_027016965.1 Geoglobus sp. | reverse complement strand
ATATTTACTCAATAGAAGATGTAAAGGTCAGATACAGATGAAAGGAAAGATAATTCTCGTTCCATTTCCGTTTACCGATCTCTCGGCTTCAAAGCTCAGACCGGCACTCGTTCTGCACGAAGGAAAAAGAGACGTTGTTGTAACGTTTATTTCTTCAAAAGTTCCAGTTGATCCTGCAGAATCTGATATGGTCGTACCGCAAAACCATCCGGAATTTCCTATGACGGGGCTGAAAGTGGATTCGGTAGTGAAGCTTGATAAAATAGCCACACTCTCAAAAAACCTGATCATCGGTGAAATTGGAGAGGCAGGAAAAGCGATCAGAGAAGAAATTAACGAGAAACTGTGCAAAATCCTGAAGATCTGAACTCTGCTTTCTTCAGGTAGAGTATAGCGTCTGCAAAAATTAAAAAGGAATCGGAAACTTATCAACCACTTTTTCATATTCTCTTGTTGCCGTATCCAAGAGCATCAGGTAATGTTTGGCGATAACCTTCTCTGGAGTTCTGCCCTGAATGAAATCAATTTCAACCTCTTCCATTCCCTGTGATTTCAGGAAGTTTGCGTTCCACTTCCTCAGCATGTTTGGCAGGATAATACCTCCCGCAAGCTTATCCCCTTTGAACTTACCTTCAGTAACTTCCATCCTCTTAAGCTTTTTTGCAAATTCGGCGGGCATGAATGCGTAAAATGCCTTTTTGTTCTTTCCAACCTTATGGAGCTTATACCTTACAATCTTGCCAACAATTTACCTCTTCGAAAAGAGACATGAGTCTGGATGCCGGATCTGATATGTTACCTGCTATTTCATGTTAGTTTTAGGACTATGGGCATAGTGTTTGCGACAACCTCAACAGCCTGAGTTTCTGCACTGGATCTATTTCCATGAGATAATTATAAATCTCGCTATCTTGGTGTTGAGGATGACTTCAAAAGAGTGAGTCAGGCTTTCAATCTCCAATTTCAGGAGTCTTCATTATTGAGATGAATAAAAATGCGAAGTTTTTATTCTTTCACTTCACCCATCACTGTTAAGGATATAACCGGGACTGTGCAATTGCTATATTTTGATGAGAATCTCCTTTATTCACATTATTGATAATTCAGTCCATAAATTTATTAACGAATCCACAACCAAAAATCATGGCTTTGAGAGACAGCCTGAAGTGCTATGGAATAAAAAGAGGAAAAACTGGAGTGGGAATTGTGGTGATTGAAGGTAAAATCTTTGCCTCCTACACTCAGAACAGAATAAAAGCCGCACCAATTATTTTCAATCTAAAAAATCTTGGAAAAAAGGTCAGGGGGATAATTGTGAATTCAGGAAACGCAAATGCATTCACAGGAGGCCAGGGAGTGGAAAAAGCAAAGAAAATGGCTGAGTTTCTTTCAGAAAAGATTGGATGTTCCATGAATGAAATTGCAGTTGCTTCAACAGGCATAATAGGCAGACAGCTTGAAATTAATGAGATTGAAAAACTCGGCGAAGAGGTATATGCCAACCTTGGAAATGATGGTAAAGCCTTAGAAGCTTTTGCTAAAGCGATAATGACAACGGATCAGTTTCCGAAAGTGGCAAAAAGGGTGTTTGAGAGTGTGGAAATAATTGGAATAGCAAAGGGTGCTGGAATGATTGCTCCAAACATGGCAACCATGCTTGCGTTTATATTCACAAATGCAAAGGTTGAGGATATGGACACGATTTTCAGAAGGGGGATAAACCTTTCGTTCAACAGGCTGGTGGTTGATGGAGATACATCCACAAACGATACTGTTTTCCTTGTGACGACAGAAGAGATTGAAACAGATGAAGAAAAATTTGAAAGGGAGCTCACCTCACTGATGCTTGAACTTGCAGAGATGATTGCAAGAGATGGAGAGGGGGCAACCAAGGTC
>JALURI010000143.1:0-2046 GCA_027016965.1 Geoglobus sp. | reverse complement strand
TGTCAGTGGAGCAAAAAATGATGGTGATGCGGAGCTTGTTGCAAAAGCTGTAGTAAGATCAAATCTTGTTAAAACAGCAATTTTTGGAAGAGACCCAAATTTTGGAAGAATTGTGTGTGCTGTTGGATATTCGGGAGGTGATGTGGATGAAAAAATAAGCCTCAAAATTAAAAGTCGAAAAGGGGAGGTCGTTCTTGCTGAAAGAGGTTGCGTTTTCCAAGAAAGTATTGAGAGAGGGAGAATGGTAATGGAAGATGATACCGTAGATATACACATTGAGCTGCACAAAGGTAATGGAAGAGCCTATGCCATGGGATGTGACCTCACCCATGATTACGTGGAGCTGAATTCAAAGTACACGACGTGAAATTATGTACATAGTTGTTGGTGGAGGCAGGGTTGGAAAGAGAATTGCAGAAATGCTTGATGATTGCATAATTGTTGAGAAAGACAGGGAGCAGTATGAATCTCTGAGAAACAATGGGCTCAATGTTCTTTTTGGAGATGCCACAGAAAAAAGGGTTTGGGAAAGATTGCCTGTCAAGGGTTCTGTTGTTATCCTTGCAACAAACAACGATCTGACAAACCTGAAAATAGCAAAAGTTGTAAGGGAGCTTGAACCAGGGGACATAATAGCAAGAATCGAGTCTGAGGACTATCAGAAGCAATATCAGAGTCTTGGAGTGAGAGGAGTTACATGCGGTAAGTCAATAGCATCGGATTTAATCCATGAGCTCATTGAGTCAAAAAGAAGGTACTTTGAAATTGCCGTCAACAAAAACAACTTTGCAAATGTCAGGCTTTCAGATCTGAATGTAGGAGATGACTGCACGATTATACTGATTTACAGAAAGGGCAAAATCTTCAGACCCCACCCTGACTTTGTTCTGGAAGAGGGAGATGTAATAGGAATAATATGCGGAAGAGAGGTGAAGAAAACAAAAAACCCATTTGATGAGATACTGCTGCTTATCAGGCATCCGGAGAATTACAGTGAAGTTCTCAAGGAGGCAAATGCGATTTCGAGAATAGTTGATGCTGATTTGCTTATCCTCCATAAGCATGACGGAAAGATACTCTGCTCTTTTCAGGCAGATTCGATTGAGGAAATGGAGCTGAACGAAGCGATAGACATACTGAATGCCCTGAAAGATAAGGTTGATCTTGTTATGACCGATCCTCCAAAAGCCAAGGTTGAGTTCGATTCAGGAATCTTCAGGAAGTTTCCCATACTGTTTGCAAGAGGAAAGATATACTACAGCGAAATTCTCGCAATTGTGAATACCGCAAATCCTGAAGAAATACTGAACTATGCAACATCCTTTGCAAATTACTTTGGAAGATGCAAAATTGTGTTTCTGGACAGCAATCAGCTCAAAACATCATCGTTTGTTGTTGAGTCGCCAACTGTTGAAATCAGGGTTACAAAATTCAACCCTCTTGTTGAGATCGTAAGAGAGGTCAAAAAGGGATACGATCTTCTGATATTCTCAATCTCAAATGACATTGGAAACATCGATCAGGAGTTTCTGTGGAAGTTCATACTGGAAACCCGATCTTCCGTGCTGGTGGTCAGATGAAGGAGCTGGTGGAGATATCAATGGTTGCACTCATAGCCTTCGCATCCCCGATTGTGTCCCAGAGAGTAAAGATTCCAGCGGTCATAATAGAGATCATGGCCGGATTTCTGCTTGCAATGGCGACAGGATTTTTCATAAGCTCAGAGTGGTTCAGCTTTTTCTCAACAATCGGACTCATCTTTCTGATGTTTCTCTCTGGTCTTGAAATTGACTTCACATTGATTGTAAGAAAATTTGGAAGATACTGGAAGGTCCCTCTTTATGTTGTGATCTCCTTGGTAATGTCATTTCTTATTTCATACTACCTGAACCTGAGCCTGATTTACGGTGTTTTTCTGGCAAATGTGTCCCTTGGGATAGTGATGCCTGTTATGAAAGAAACAGGCATTGTAAACACTGAATTTGGTCAGAAGACATTGCTTGCAACCTTTCTGACCGATCTTATAACAATATCTCTGCTGTCAGG
>JALURI010000142.1 GCA_027016965.1 Geoglobus sp. | reverse complement strand
CACCTTCCATCCTCTTTCTGTACCTGCTCATGTATTCTCTAACATCGAAGGATGTATGGCCGAGTTCATCCATCAGCTTCGCCTGGCCCTCCGTGGGCTGGTCGTAGATGAACTGCAGCATTTCAATTTCCTTCTTCACTGCTTCACTCATCGTTGCCCCCTTCTCAATTTCATTTCCAAAAACTTCTCCAATTCCGTAGGAAGTGTTCATACCCCAGGACTTTGCAGCGAGAATCGCCTGCTTGTGGTGCTCAGGAATGTCGAGGGTTTTCAAAATCCTGTTCACCACGTTGCTGGTGCTTCCCGGAACGAGGGCGAAATCAACGACACACGTTGGACCATAAAAGCCTCCATATCTCCTGACACACTCCAGTCCTATAAGCGATTCGCTCTTTCCGATTGCCTGAATAAATGCCTCCATACTCTTTCTGAAGCTCTCATCCTCGTCATACAGAATCTCCAGAATTGCTGGAGTCTGATAATGCTCAACAAAGGGATCGTCTTCTGGCCTGATGGTTTTTGTCAGGCTCTTCAGAATTTCAAAATGGGCATTCACGCTGTCCACATGCAGTCTGAAAACAGCCTTGCTTTGATCCCCTACAGCTTTCATTTTGTTTGCAGCCTCTACATAGGCCTTCACATCATCTATTACAAACTCTCCGCCTCTCTTCTCTTTGACGGTTTTAACATCGGCCCACTGGGCCGTCATGGCCTCTTCAACCATTTTCTCAAAAATCTCTCTCATACGATCACCGAACTATTATAATTTTTGATAATAGATATACCATTTGGTGGACAAGTTTATATTGAAAATGCGGAAATGTCCACCTTCATGAATAAATATGATGGAGTGGATATATGCACATGTACATTGCAAAAATTCGTGTCAATCAACACACCTGTTCTCTTGCCAAGGCAACGGAAAACGGACAGGTTTCGATGGAACTTCTGGAGTACATCCTGATGAGTGATGATGAGGCTCTTTTTCTCGGAAGAATTTCAAGACTGGATGGAAATCCAAGGGAGTGTTTTGAAATTATAGAGAATCATGAAAGCACTAGATTCTTTCAGATTCTGGAAAAAACAAAAACAAGCCTGGATTTTCTTGCAGTAATTCGTGATACAACCGGAATAAAAGCTTTTGAAGAATCTTATTGCTTCATCAAACCACCAATAATCGTTGAAAATGGAAACAAGCTTTATACAGTCTATGCTCCTGATATAAGTCTGCTTAAAAAAGCATATGAGAAGCTGAAGAAAGTGGGGAACTGGGAGGTAATAGAGGTTAAGAACATAGATAACAAGGGTACAAGGCTTACCGAAAGACAGTACGCCATTCTGAAAACTGCTTATGAAATGGGATACTTTGACAGAAAAAGGAGAGTGAAGCTTGAGGACATAGCCGGCGTGATGAATCTATCTAAGAGTGCGGTGCACAAACACCTTAAGGAAGGTGTATCAAGGCTTGTTACAAAATATTTCAGAAGTGAGAATTTCAGTGAAAATGAGTGAAATTGAAGGCATGGCAGAACATCCTGCATCGATAATGTGGTGGTAACTGATTGGCAAATAACCGTCAAATTTAATAATTTACAAACCCAGAATAACATTATGCCAAAGCTTTTTTCTGAGGAATGGGTTAAAGAGTATATGAAACTTCTCAACGAAAGCAAAGAGTATGAAGAAGCAGCCAAGGACTGGGAAGGAGACTTTCTGTTTGTTGTTGAGCCTGATGAAGGACTCGAAAAGCCAATGTACGTATATCTTGACCTCTATCATGGAAAGGCAAGGGATGGATTTGTTGTTGGCGATCCGTCAGAGGTAAAGCCGGCGTTTGAATTCAGAGGAAAGTACTCAAACTGGATAAAACTGATTGAGGGAGAAATAGATCCAATTAAAGGTCTTGTAACAGGAGAATTCAGGCTTAAAGGGAGCATGGCAAAAGTTATGAGATATGCAAAAGCTGCAAAAGTCTTGGTGGAGATCGCACAAAAAGTTGAGACAGAGATTCCTGAATAGTGGTTGGAATGTGGAGATTTCTTTCACCAAAAATCGTTTTTGGAAAAGATGCAATAGAATATCTGGAAAAATTCAGGGATATGAAGTGCTTAATTGTTACAGACGAGATTATAGATAAGTTTGGATACAGCGATATCGTCACCAAGTACCTAAAAAATTGGGAAATCGTTACAACGAAAGCTGAAGAGCCTTGCATTGAGGATGCATTAAAGCTTGCAGAAGAATTCAGGGAAGTTCAGTCTGAATTTGTTATTGCTCTTGGTGGTGGTAGTGTTATTGATGTCACCAAAGCGGGAAAAATTCTAATGGAAATTGATATTGAGCCTGAAGAGATTACACCCTTTACAGATCTCGAAGAATACGGTTACAGGGGGAGGACAACGCTTATTGCAATTCCAACAACAAGCGGAACAGGAAGTGAGGCGACATGGGCAATTGTCCTGAAAAACAGGGAAGAAGGAAGAAAAGTGATCATGGCAAATGAAAAAGCCATGCCTGAAATTGCAATAGTTGATCCGATATTTGTTTATTCAATGCCTGAATCTCTTGTAACTCTAACAGGTTTTGATGCCTTGGCTCATGCTATCGAAGCATATCTATCATCTTTCAGCAATCCCTTCAGCGATGCTCTTGCTTCAGACTCTGCAAAAATGATTTTCGATAACTTCATCAGGTCTTATCAGGGAGACAGGGATGCAAGGGAAAAAATGCACATCTCTGCAACGATGGCTGGAATTGCTTTCAGCAACTCACAAGTTGGAATTGTTCATGCTCTGGCTCATTCAGCAGGAGCGGTTCTTGGTATTCCTCATGGTCTTGCTGTTTTAGCCTTTCTAAGTTCTGTTCTTGAGTTTTACAAAGAAAGAGGTGTCGAAAGGCTGGAGAAACTCAGCAGAAGTCTGGGATTGGATGTCCTGGAAGAGATAAAAAAGATTGAGGTTCGGATGAATTTGCAGGGGATATTACCTTCTTCTGAAATTGAAAATCATAAGAACGAGATTGTGGAAAAGGCGATGGAAGATAGCTGCATAATTACCGGTCCCTTCGTTCCTGATAATGAAGATCTTGAAATTGTGCTTGATAAGGTGGTGAGGAGATGTATGCAGGAAGAATACTGAGAATAAACCTTTCTGAAGGGGATATGAGAGAATACAGGCCAGATGAAAAAATTTACAGGGAATTTGTTGGTGGCAGTGGGATTGCTGTTAAGATCCATTCAAATCTTGGATCCTATTCGAAAGACCCATACAGCCCTGAAAATCCATTAGTCATCATGAATGGTCCTTTAACAGCTTTTGTTCCTTCATGCTCCAAGATACAGTTTACCGCAAGATCTCCGCTCACGATGGGGTGGGGAGAAAGTAATGTGGGAGGAAAGCTTGCAGCATATCTTAAAAAAGCTGGATGGGATGGAATCATTATAGAGGGGAAAAGCAAGAATCCGGTTTACCTTTATATTGATTCAAATGGAGCTAAAATTAAAAAAGCAGACCATCTTTGGGGGAAAACAACATACGAGACGATTGAGGTGATAAAAGAAGATGAAAACAATGCATCTGTTGCTGCAATAGGTCCTGCTGGAGAGAATCTTGTCAGATATGCTTGCATCATCGTGGATAATTCAAGAGCTGCTGGAAGAACCGGAATGGGGGCTGTTTTTGGTAGTAAAATGCTCAAAGCCATAGCTGTTTCAAAGGAATCTGCATTCAGCCCGGAAATAGCAAACCCTGAGAAATTCAGAGATGCTGTGATTGAGTTATCGGGGAAAATTAGAGACAACTTTACAGCAAACATGTTCAAGGAGGTTGGGACTGGCGGTTATGTTGAATCTGCTGAGATGTTCGGAGATCTGCCAGTGAAATATTTCACAGAAGGCGAATTTGGTAAAGCAGACAGAATTTCCAGCAACTATCTGATCGAGAGGTATTTCAGAAGGCACGATGGATGCATGGGATGCTCAATAAAATGCGGTAAAATCGTTG
>JALURI010000141.1 GCA_027016965.1 Geoglobus sp. | reverse complement strand
TCTGTATTTCGCACCATGTGGGCCAACAACAACTGGCACACCGAGCCTGTTGAAGCCAGTAGCAATTGCGGCAGCCTTATGACTGTAGGGTCCCCAGCTGAAGCCCACAGCTCCAACTCTGTTCAGGACATAATCTGCAATCTCAGCATAATTGCCTCTTAAGGGCCTCATGGCGAATATGTTTGCAATCTTGATTGCAGCTCCGGCAATGTGGCTGTTGGCAACACAGCTTCCCATGTTTGTTATGCATCCAGCATCAAAGTTGCCCGGATACTTCTCAAACACCGTCTGGCCTTCCTCGTCCTTTATCATGCCGAGATCCATTGCGTGGCATCCTGAGGTGACAACAATGTACCTTCTCTTAATGAACTCTTCAATGATGTCCCTGAGAGAGCTCATCTCATCCGGGAAGTTTATGCATCCAACTGCAGCGATAACTCCCGGAATCTGCCCCATGACAATGGGCTGGCCTACGTTTCTGATTTCAGTGTCCTGCACAGGCCCTCTCCCGACCCTTGTTTTCCCTGTCTTGTTGTAAAGCCTGTCAAAGTTGCTCGCCATTATGACATTTATTATCTTGATGTTCTTGGGGCACGCCTGCTCGCACTTCATGCATGCAATGCACTGCTCCTCGAGCTTTGCAAGCTTGCTGAGATCTTTTGTCTTCTGAGCGTGAGCCATTCCCTGATCAATCCTCAGGTTGTGTGGGCATGTGAAAACACAGTTCATGCACTGGGTACATTTGTTTATCTCACTCCAGAGATCCTCATCACTTGCAAAAAATCTGTACTTTCTATCTCCACCGTGCTTCTTGAAAACACCCTCTGCAACAAGAGGTGCTACCTGTCCAACCTTTTCAGGATCAGGTAGAAATACACCAGGCAGCTTTCCACTTACAAGTGCATCCACTATCTTATCAACCGGCCAGTCGCTCACGTCAGGCAATCCTCTGACCGCTGCATCGCTTGTTGCTATGAGCGGAATCCCCATGGCTTTGCATGCCTGAAGCAAATCCGCCCTGATGCACTGCTCATCACTTACCATCACATCAGGCAGACCTGATCTGATCACTCTGAGCTGGTAACTTATGGGTCCGAATATCTTCGATGACCCTTTTCCTCCCACCCTTGCCATATCATGGGTTGTACAGCAAAGTCCAGCGATCTCAAAATCATCAGTTCTTCCCATCTCTTCAATATAATCAAGCACGGGTTTTGAGTAAAGAACGTTGTGACCTACAACAACAATAACAGGC
Source organism: Geoglobus sp. (assembly GCA_027016965.1). The sequence continues at coordinate 10,604 of JALURI010000141.1, read as the reverse complement.
TTGTTCCTGTCAATAACACCGAATCCTGTATCAACAAGAGGTGTGTCGGGCTCGGCTTTCGGCATGTTGTATGCAGCTATCTGGGCAATATCGGCGATTTCCATCACAACATGATCAACCATGCTAACATGCATTGCCTTGCTCTCGTAATCCCTGAGATCTTCCTCATTTCCTATGTGGGTTGAATGGAGCACCCTCATCAGCTCTCTTTCAGCCCACTCCATTGCCTCTTTCAGATCGCCCAGTGTTTTTGGTCTGATTCCAACAACAGTTCTTATAATCGGTGCCTCGATGTTCACATCTCCTCCGAGATCAATTGGAAAGTCCTCTCCATATTCCTTTATCAGATGGTCGATCATGTGTCTCGCATGCCCTCCATGGGATGCAGCACCTATACAGCAGGCAATTGTAACCAGTCTGGCCTTTGCTGTTTTCAAATCAATACCGCACGCACCTCTTTTGTTCATTGACAGATCGCATGGACCCATCGTGCAGAGATTGCAGAAATCCTGAACCGGAGCATAAAAGGGCTCATAGCGCTCAAGAAGTTTCATGTCCCATTTTCTGAGATCGAGAATGTCAGGTTTGGGTGTTGGACCCATTGGCTCTGTCCACTCTTCCTCCTCTTCCATTACTTTTCCGATCTTAATACTAACATTTTTCAGTTCATCTACCACAAACAAACCTTCTTTCAGTTCGAATGCCATACCACCACCTCAAATTTTCGAAATATTTATTCAGATGTTTTAACTTCATGTTATTTACCTTTTTCGGGCTTTTAGATTTTAAATCACTCCTGAAAGCACCCCGATGCAATATAAAACATTACCTATTTTGAATTGTGTTAACAAAAATTATCTTTTTAATAACACTTTTTGCATAATTTCATCTGGTTTAGTAACACTACCATCAGATGGCTCCATTGTTGCTTTGAAACGCTTGAAATTGTTGAAATCTGTCAAATACGATGTATAAATGCTGTTGGGCATGAATGATCCGTTTTCAGGTGCAATATCTGAGAACATGACCTTAAGATTGACACTTTTGTTTCCAGCTGAAATCCTAACAATATCCCCCTCCCTGAATCCGTTAGCCTTTCCAAACTCCTCCGTAATGTAAATCACCGCAGACTTCTCAACAAACTCATCACTGAACTTTCCACTATCCGCTGCCTCAACCTGAAAGCTCCACCTTCCAACAACAACCTCAACACTGAGCTTTTTCAAAAACTTTGAAAACTCAAGGGGCATCAGATCACCTCCAAAAGCTTTTTGAGTATGTATTCATCGTTTATCTCCTTTTCAAATACTGGTTTCAGCTCAACCCTTGTTCCATCAGCTCCAATCATTGTTCCACCACTCTCAACCCCTGAAATGGCTGATGGCAGAACGACCTCTGCAATCCTGCCAGTAAATGTCTCTCTTGGATCAACCACAATTGTGTTTATTTCTCCAAGCTTTTTAGCATATTCAAGGGGAAGTGAGTTCAGAGGGTCAGAGCCAATTATCAAAGCTGTATCAACTGAACTGTTCTCAAGCAACTTGCTGAAAGCGAAATCATCCGAAGAGATTTTTTCTCTGAAGCTGTATCTGTTCACATATCCTGTCTTTTCAAAGAGAAGTTCATTAAACCCCCTCATGTTGGGATGGCATCCTGCAGGTAGGAAGTAAACCTCTGATCTTTCATTCATTTTTCTGATCATTTTCTTCAAAAGCTCATAGTTTCCATTTAACCCGTACTTCAACCCCAGACCACCAAAAATCACGTTAAACTTCCCCTTCTCCATCTCCTTGAGAATCCTTGGAATGTCCTTCTGGAATACCTTGGGACTTATGCCTTCAAGAGCGTCAATAAATCCTCTGACAATGTCAGCATCATTCTCCGCCTTCAGAAACCTGGCATTTTTCTTTGCAAGCTTTGCCGTGTGGGTTTTTCTTACATCAACAACAACCAGAAATCGATCTTCCTCGTATCCCCTCTGCCTTTTGCCTCCTCTCGGATAGTACGTGTATTTTGACATATGCCTTGACAGGCTGTGGTATGGATCTGTTCCCCAGTAAAAAATCACATAAGCATTGTTTTTGACATTTTCGAGGGTTGTTGAAGGAATCTCTTTCTTCAGAATCATTTCAACAAAATCCCCAAGACAGAATGTGGAGTTATCGTCAATGAAAGCCTCTTTCTTTTCAGCAAGTTCAATTGCAAGCCTCTGGGCTTCGAGTGTTGTTGTGTCAAGTCCGTAAATTGCAAGGCTCTCTGACTCCTGAATTATCTCCTGAGCTTTTTGCAGCGCTTTATCAAAATCCACCTGCCCACCATTAATAGCAGGCTTTGCCCTTGAAGACCTTAGATTCAGAAAAATCCCGGATCCTCTCCTGCATGCATTGTAAGCTTTGGAAATACTGCCATTTTCAATCCTCACTCCGATATCATCACAGAGACATGAACATCCCGCACATACATGCATTTTATCACCCTTCAAGGAAGCTTATGGCATCACTCGGACAGTTTTCTCTGCATGCAACACAGAGAATCCTGTTTTTGCCATACCTTCTGCACTTCTTCACATTGATTATTTTCAGCACCCCATCCTCAAGCCTGTAAATTGGATCCTCCATCTTGGGCCCATAACCACTTCCTGAGCCGTATGGATCTTCCGATGCATGAACAGGGCAGACAACAATACAGTTTGCACATCCGGTGCATTTTTCCTCATCGACAATCAAACCTGTTTCTGTTGCCTCTTTGAGAGGTTCAAGAAGCTCAAGTAGCTTTTCTCTCTGATTTGCATACTTCTCTTCCTCAAAAAGAGGTCTACATTCCTCAATCTGCTTATCTCTGTTTATAATTTTGAAAGCGAAAGCCATACATGTCTGTTCCCCGCATTTTTTGCAGTTTGTTTTTGGCAGGAGCTTGTAAACCTCCATCGGTGTGATCGGCATCGAATGATGTGAGCCTGAGCTTATAATTTAACATTTCGGGTTAGTGAAAAATTGGGCAATAATGATAGTGCTCTACAAAATACGACCTCTACGAAAAATTTTTTACACGATACTCCCTTGAAACAATCCATGAGACCAACAGCCAATTTTGACAGGTTTGAGGCAGATATAAGGTATGCTTTCGATCTCAGACCTGTCCTCTATCAGCCTGAAATGCTTGATGAAAATTTTCCTGCTTATTTCATGTACAGGGACAGCTACAGAAATGAGGAGGAAAGAGAGAGGATTAGAAAATCAGGACTCAGATTTGACTACACCATAACTCCACCGAACATAATAGGAGAGGAATACATCAAAACCTATGGTCATTATCATCCCAAGGCCGGAAAGCTGAGTTATCCTGAGGTCTATCAGGTTCTGGAAGGAAAAGCAATATTTGTTCTCCAGAAAAGAGGGAAGAGTGATGATGTCATCGAAAGCCTTGCCATAATTGAGGTTGACGAGGGTGAGGTTATAATTGTTCCGCCTGAATACGGCCATGTGATGATCAACAGAACCGAAGAAAAGCTGATAACATCAAACTGGGTTTGCAGAGACTTCAAATCCATATATGAGCCATATACTCAACTGAGAGGGGCATGCTACTATCTGATGGTGGACGGATGGGTGAAGAATGAAAATTACAGAGAAGTTCCTGAGCTCACATTTGCAAAAAACAGAACAAAAAAGGTTCTTGATGTCAAAGGTGACATGTACGAACTTGTTGATGATCTTGAAGCTCTCGAATTTCTTAAAAAGCCGGATGAATACAGAGATGTGTTTGAGGAGGTCTTAGAGTTCCAGTAATGCTCTGACAGGAGCGATCGGTGCAAGCTCCCTTTTGTGTCTGCTTATTTCAACAGCCTCAATAACCCTTTCTATTTTAGATAAATCTATTTTTTCTTTCTCTGATATTTCTTTAGCTGTCATACCCATCTCTATGCCCTTGAGGATTTTATCAAGCTCAATATAGCTTATTCCCATCTCGTCCTCATCTGTCTGTCCTTTCCAGAGTCTTGCAGAGGGTTTCTTTTTGACTACCTCATCAGGAACGCCCAAATATCTTGCAAATTCAAAAACCTCAGTTTTATAGAGGTCACCAATTGGCAGAAAGTCAACTCCTCCATCTCCATATTTAGTGAAGTAGCCCATTTTAAGTTCACTTTTGTTTCCTGTTCCTGCAACAAGTCTGTTCATTTTATTGGCAAAGTAATAGTTAATTGTCATTCTGATTCTGGGCTTTATGTTGGCGAAGGCAATCATACACTCATCTCCAAATGCTTTCCTGAATGGTTGAATAAAAGGATCTATTTCAACAACTCTGTATTCTATCCCAAGAATTTTGCAAATCTTTCTGGCATCTCTGACATCCTCCTCAGGAGTTACACCGGTTTCAGGAAGTACTGTACCAAAAACTCTCTCTTTTCCCAGAGCCTTTACGCACAGAAACGCAACTGTGGCACTGTCAACTCCACCACTAACTCCAACAACAACCCCATCAGCATTTGCAAACTCAACCCTTTTCCTTATGAAATTCACAATTCTATCTTCCACTCTCCCCCAGCTCATCCTATCAGCCTCATCAGGATGGCTTTCTGAGCATGCAATCTGTTCTCAGCCTGATCAAAAACAGCAGAATGTTTTCCATCAATAACATCATCCGTTATTTCCTCTCCCCTGTGGGCAGGCAGACAGTGCATAATGATCACATCATCTTTTGCTTTTTCAACCAAGGCTCTGTTAACCTGAAACTCCGCAAATGCTTTTAACCTTTCCTCCCTCTCACTCTCCTGGCCCATCGATGCCCACACATCTGTGTATATCACATCAGCATTTTTCACAGCTTTACTCGGATTGTCTGTTATTTCCGGTTTTTCACCAATCTCTTCAGCCATTCTCAGTATCCCACCATCAGGTTCAAATCCTCTTGGCGTTGCAACACTCATCTCAAATCCCAGAATTGCAGATGCGAGAATCATGGAGTTGCAGACATTATTTCCATCTCCAACCCATGCCAGCTTTATATCGAAACCCTTTTTCTCCTTTATTGTGAGCAGATCTGCCAGAGTCTGACATGGGTGCTCAAGATCGCTCAGACCATTTATCACAGGCACATCGCTGTTTCTTGCAAGTTCCACAATCGTTTTATGGCTCCTGACCCTCGCCATTATTGCAGAAACATATCGGGAGAGAACTCTTGCTGTATCGGCTATCGTCTCACCTCTCCCAAGCTGAAGATCATTCCATCCAAGGTAGAGTGCATGACCTCCCACTTCAGCCATTGCCACTTCAAAACTCACCCTTGTCCTTGTCGATGGAAGCTCGAATACCATGGCAAGGTTTTTATTTTTGAGATAGTCCCTCAAAATACCCCTTTTTCTCTCATCCTTCAGCTTTTCTGCAAGAATGAGAATATCAAGTATCTCGGACTTGGTGAGATCTGAAAGTGAAATAAGATGTTCTGGCATACGAGAAATGACGATGGGATTTAAATAAATTTTACCATCACCAATCGGTATCAGAGAGTCCCTGAGAAAAATGGACAGATTTTTAAAATTCATCGTGAAAAACAATGATGTATGTTACCGCCATCAGACTACCTAACAAAAATAAAACCATTCAGCTATCTTGATGAAGAGCAGATAGATGAACTCATCAAAAACATGCATGTTTCCCTCTACAAAACCGGAAAAACAGTTTTCAAGAAGGGAAGGGTCCTTGACAGGATATATCTTGTAAGAGACGGAGAGCTTGGACTTTTTGATGGAGAGGATCTTGTGGAGGTGATAGGAAACAACGAATTCACAGGGCTTTCTTCTGCAATAAAAAAAGAGAAAACCGAATTTGAAGGAAGGGCTATTGCTGATACAATCTGTTTTGAGTTCAGGGCAAAGGATATTGAAGAGATGATGGAGAGAAATCAGGAATTTGCAGAGTTCATAGAGAAAATCCTCAGAATGAGATTCAGCGAGATATTCCATTTTGAGGAAGATGAGCTAATGGCTCTTTTCTCAAAAAAGGTTTCAGATGTTATCTTTCGGGAACCGGTCACATGCGATCCTGAATCACCTCTCAAGGAGATTGTAAGTATCATGAAAGAGAAGGGAGTTGGAAGTATAATTGTTGTAAACAGAAAAGGAAATCCAATTGGAATAATAACACATACTGACATAATCGATGCCCTTGCCAGAGATATACCACTGACATCGGGGGCTGAGAGTGTGATGAGCAGTCCGGTTGTTGCGGTTGATCTCTCATCATCACTGCTTGATGCATACATCAAATTCATTGAAAGCGCGGTGAATCATTTGGCTGTTGCAAAAGATGGCAGACTTGAGGGAGTTATAACAATAAAGGATCTGATGAAGAGCTTTGAACCCAGATCATCACTTCTGAACTATCCAAAAATTGTAAAAAAAATTGAAGACCTCGCACAGCTTGAAGATCTCACAAAAGACGTGCTCTCTTCAATGAAGAACATGCTCAGGTCAGGATTGAATTATGAGACCATCTCATCAATCTATATTCCAGTTTTTGACCAGATACTCAGACAGATACTGAAACAAACTGCAAAAGAGTCTGCAACAGTAGCAATAATTGGAGATTTTGGCAGACGAGAGCTTATACTTCCCCCAATCTACAGGCTTCTGGTCATTGATGGGAGTGTGGAAAACGCCAATTTTTCCGATTATTACTCTGTAATGAATGCAGATGAGTTCTTGAAAAACGAAAACCTTTCAGATATGATTGAACTTGCAGATTCCAGATATATCTCAGGTAGTGGAGCAAGATATATCTCATTTAAAGAAGAAATTGGAAAATCAGTTGAAAGCAGAAAAGAAGAGGTTTTATCTCTTCTAAAAAGGGAATTAAGAGAAAAAATAACACCTGAAAACTGTGATGCGAGAGTGGAGAAGATTGCGAGGCTCTGGGTTGTTTACAGGGGTGAGTTCACATCCAAAACCACTTCGGAAAGAGTCAGATCAATGTCACTTAGTCCGGAAATCCTTTCTCTGACATCTGAGATATACTCTGCAATAAAGCTGATCAGACTCAGAGAGACAATTTTTGGGGATAAAAGCAAGACAGATTCAATAATTCTCAAAAAATCGGTGAGTGTTATCAGGACATTTAGAAATGCTCTTAGGGAAGAGATGAGAACATGGGGATGAACATACTGAACGAGAACTACGTGGTTATAGATGTGGAGACCACAGGACTGAATACAAAAAAAGATGAGATAATTGCATTTGCCTCCATTCCAGTAAGAGGCATGAAGCTTCACATGGATGAAAGCTATTTTACACTCATAAAACCGGAAAAATTCAGGATAACCTCAATAAAATACCATGGGATTACCGAAAATGACCTGCTAAATGCGCCCGAGTTTTATGAGGTGGCGAAGAAAATAGAAAAAGCAGTAGCGAATTCAGTTGTGGTTGGATATGCGGTCAATATTGATGTGGAATTTCTGAAAAACGCATTCAAGAGAAAACTTAAGAAAAAACTCAGGACAGGCAGATGCCTCGACATTGCTGAAATTGAAAACTGGTTAATCAAGAGGAGGGGGAGAGTTGTAAACTTTAAACTGGATTTCGATACTCTGCTGAAAATTTACAGAATAGAAGGGTTCACCAGACACTCAGCAATGGGTGATGCATTTGCAACTGCCTATATATTTCTGAAACAGCTTTCGCAGATTCAGGAATACGATGTAAGGATAGAGGATCTCATGAGGTTTGGAAAAAAAGTCACGTTTTTCTGAGTTCAGATGTAATTTCTCTCGATGTAACTCTGAAACCTCTTGACAGTTTTTAATGCATCCTTAACCATAGCCCTTTCCATTGGATTTGCTTTTGAGGCTCTGAAATCTTTGAGATTCTGAGCCTGAAGCCAGATTTTTCTCCTCATAAGAACCGTGTACGCATGTTCAAGATCATCAGCCATATCACCGGATATTATCTTCTCCTCCCCCAGGACAGTTATTCTATCGAGTGTGTTTGTAACATCAAAGATGCCGTTTGTTATTGCTAAGGCTCTCACAGGATATTCTATGGGGGCAACCGCTCCAGCTTTGTAGTTGAATGTTTCCTTCAAATTCCCAAAAATGTTGAGTGCTGGCCGGTATCTGAGGGAATTGAGAATAACAAACCTGTTTCGATACAGTTTTTCTGTGAAACATTCCTTAAATTCCTCCAGGATCTTTTTTTCTCCAAGCAAGTATCTTGCATCTGCAATAAGGGCTATGTTAACAATATTCCTGTCAACGTTTCTTGCCCATTCTGAGCAGATCTTTTCTCCTTCCGGATATTTAATGAAAAACCTGTCTGAAGTGTAACCATGTTCACATCCTGGAAATCCAAGACCATCGAGAACTCTTTCAAACTCAGCAAACCATTCTAAGGAATTTTCGTCATAATATACTGATATAGTATCTCTGTCGGTCAAAAGAAACTGTTCTCTTCTCCCTCCACTTCCGGTGATGGCGTAAACAAATCCCGATTCGGGCATGGACGTAAATCTGGATGCGGTTATTATCATCGCATCAACCACATGGGAGATTTCAGAGAAGAAAATATATGGATCCACAATCTCAGGATGCTTTATGTAGTTCTCAGCCTCCTCTTTCAGCTCATTCTTGAAGCTTTCTACGGTCTCTCTGATAACCTCAAGACTGGCTGCGTTGTGAATTCTCGCAGTGTACTTGACATGCTTTGGGGCAAGATCAAGAGCTATGTCTCTGAGAGTGACCACACCAACAATATCTCCATCTTCAATGACAGCCAGATGCTTGACATTGTTTTCTATCATCACCGAAAGTGCGTTAAAAATTGGTGAATCTGAATCTACAGTTACAAGTCTGGTTGTTGCAAAATCCAGAACTCTGCTTGAAAGATTCACACTCTCCCCAACAACCCTTCTCAGGTCAGATTCAGTAAAAAACGCTTTCGGCTTACCATTGTCCATAACCACAACACTCGAGATCTTTTCCCTGTCCATTAATTCTGCACATTCCCTTATTGTAAAATTTGAACTGACAAATACAGGCTGCCTTCTGATGAATTCTTTAACCTTTCTAAAATCAGTCATCAGTAAATTTCAAACAATAAAAAAATAAAAAATTTTCCAGAAACCTGTGTTACTCTGGTATTTTCATTCTGTCAACGAACTGGATTGTTTCTGGTGGATTGGCTTTTTCAGCTCCCGTTGCAAGAGATACAACAACTGCAACGATCAGATGGACAAGGAATCCAACAACACCCCATGCGATTGTTCCGATTTTACCGCCAGCAATCTCAATCGGTGCCATTCCGAACAGGCCAACGCCGGCTATGTACGGGAATGAAACCAGCAATCCGGCGACCATTCCTGCTACAATGCCGTATCTATTGAGACCTTTCCAGAAGATACCCATTATGATTGATGGCGTAAACAGGCTCGATGCAAAGACGAAAGCCCATCCGACAAGCAGAGCGACGTATTTGCTGAAGGTTGGATCCTGAATAGCTCTTGCACCTGCAAATGCAGATATGAGCGCAAGAAGGATAAGCATTCCTCTGCCAACCCAGACCTCTCTTTCTTCAGAGACATTTGGATTTATGAACCTCTTGTAGATGTCTCTTGTTGCACCAACAGTCATGACCATCATCAGTCCGTTGGCTGTACTCAGAGCTGCAGCCAGACCACCAACAGCAACAACAACAGCAACCCACCAAGCAAGTCCCCACATATCTGGCATTCCTATGACGACAATGTCTTTATGGAATGATAGTTCCTTGACATCAAGCAATCCATTGTTGTTTGCATCCGCTATTTTTACAAGTCCTGTTGGCAGCCATTTCTGAATCCATCCAACCTGCTTAGCCTGCTCAATTGGCATTCCCCAGACCTGAGAGAATGCAGATCTTGCAAGAATGGCATAAACTGGAGCTGTCAGGTAAAGCAGTCCGATGAATGTGAGTCCCCATCCAACTCCGTATCTTGCAGTTCTCACGTCTTTAACCAGATAGAACTGGGAAAGCACATGTGGCAGACCAACTGTTCCGAGCATCAAAGCTAAGGCTCCGAGAATCCAGTTTACAAGATTTGTACCTCCTGCAAACGATGTTTTGAATGGCTGTGTAAAGTGTGCAAGTCCAAAAGCTGTCTCTCTTGCCTCAAGTCCTGAAAGAAGAGCTCCATAGCCTATGTGTGGCCAGGGCTTGAAGATTCCAGCTTTTGCCGCAGCAAGCATAAAACCGATCCAGTATGCAACAATCAGCACCCAGTACTGGGTGACCTGAACCCAGACAACACTTCTCCACCCACCTGTTCCTGCGAAGAGTATGACTAAGAGAGATCCAAGCATGGCTCCAAAAACTGCTGGAATTCCAAGGAATCTTCCTATAATGACTCCTGTTGCAACCAGCTGGGCAACCAAGTATGTGAATGATACAACGAACAGCATCAGCACAGCAATGACTCTCGCAACAGGCCAGTTGGATGATCTTGTCTCGATGAACTCTGGAACAGTGTATGTTCCTGATCTTCTGACGAATGGTGCTATCAGAACTGCAGCAATAACATATCCGAGAGTCCAACCAATAATATATGGCAGACCATCATAACCGAGCAGGGCAATAG
>JALURI010000140.1 GCA_027016965.1 Geoglobus sp. | reverse complement strand
ATGATATATCGTCAACAACCTCATACCTTACAGACATGTTGATTTCGTACTCTCCTGCTTCGACTCCAGCAGCATCTACAACCACAGGTAACTGAAAAGGCTGAAAAGCGGGAAGAGCAGCGAAAAACATCTCAGGAGTTTTTATTTCAAGCTCATCACTTTCGAATTTAACAGAAACGTTCATTGCAGTTGTAAGCATCTTCATGTATTCAGGATTCTGACTGAGAAGTCTGAACTCCTCGGGAGTGCTGTACACCAGTTTCCAGAGTCTTGCATCATTCTGCATCACAACCATCAGGGTGGCCTCCTCACCCAGATTTATGTGGTTGTTCTGGGCGATGTATGCAGTGATGTGAGGCTCGTCCCTGTACTCCAGAGCAGATGCATCTCCCAGCGCGAACAGCAGGGCTATCACAATCGCGAGCATGATCCCCGATCTCACTTTCATCACCTGTCGTAGTCAATACTACGAAAGTTATAAAAGCATTGCGGAAAATTGATAAGCGATGGAAATAATAACTCAGATTCTGAGAGATTTCAGATTTTCTGACTATGAAATAAAGGTTTTACTGGCTTTATTGAGATATGGAGAACTCACAGCATCAGAAATAGCCGAAAAAAGTGGAGTTCCCAGAACATCTGTTTACGAGGTTGTTAACAATCTTGAAATGCGTGGTCTTGTTGAATCCTTCGGAAAACCAAAAAGGTTCAGTACAATTCCGGCAAACAGACTTGTTGAGTTTCTCTCATCCCGACTCAGTGAGAGAATAAAAATGCTTGAAAAAGCCCTGAGAGAGATTGAAATGCAGTCCAGAAAGGAGATCGTAGAGTTTTACAGAGGAGAAATGGCATACAGTGTGATCGAAAAACTGATTTCTGAAGCAGATTTCACAGAGGTCTATGCTCTATCACTCAGCAGAGAACTTGAGCAATTGCTTTCAAAATGGGCAGACAGGGTAAAGCTGAACCTCATGGGAAAAAGTGATGTGGTTCATGGACTCATATTTGCGGGAGGCCATGTGATGATATTCACTGAAGTCAGAAACAACCTGAATGTCATGGTTGGATCAGGCGAGTTCTGTGAATTTTACAGGGAAATGGTGAACATGTTCAAAAATAAAAATGCTCCGGGAATTTAACCTGCCTCAAGAAGCTCTATGCCATCATCTGTCAGCTTCAGTTTTCCTTCTTCCTCAACAACAAAACCCTCCCTTATAAGCCAGTCAAGGTTGAATTTAAGCTGGAAATCAGAGACATTAAGTTCCTGTTTGAGCTCATCCCTGCTCTTTCCGTGAATGCCTATGGTAGCTACAATCTGCCTTCTTACAGGACTCATGGAAGCCTTGAAAAGCCTCTCATGGTGGGATTTGTCTCTATGCTTTTCAGCCATCACGCATCACCAGCTCACCATAGTTCGTTTATAGTAATAACTTTTTCGAAATTTTGGTTTTTAACTCAAAAGCTGTTCACCAACAATTATGTCGAGAAGTTTGAGAAATTCATCTTCAGAGCCCTTGGGGATTGTTGCACCTGCAGCAATGCTGTGACCTCCTCCAGTACCTCCAACTCTTTCTGCTGCTATCTTCATTGCCTGGGCTAAATGAACTCCCTTCTCAACCAGATTCTTTGTTGCTCTCGCAGAAACCTTAACCCCATCATCGTTTTCTGCAAAAGCTATAACAGGCTTGTTTCTGTTGGCAAAGGAGTAACTCATACCCGCCACAATTCCTATGATTGTATCCAGAATTTTTCTTCCTGCATGGAAGTACTGGATATTTTCAAGCTCCACAATTCCAATTTCATCAACAAGCCTTAAACTATTGCTCAGGTTTCTTCTATGATTTTGAAGCAATGATTTTGCCCTTTTGTATCCCTCATCCCTGTCTCCAAGACACACAGCCAAGCCAACATTTTCCTCTCCATACCTTGCAGTTGCATTTAAAAGTGTTGAGAACTCCATCGCATCTCTAAGCTCAGTACCCTCTTCCTCATCAAGAAGAATGTAGCTCTCTCCAACCACTCTCATTATCAGGCTGTATGGATAGTTTCTTGCGATCAGAATCCTTACAATTTCGCTTGTGATCTTTCTTCTCTCCGCATCACTCAGATCAATCCACCTCATCCAGACATCGTTCTCTCTAACCCTCACACCCAACGAGTTAAGAAATTCCATTGCTCCGTTCTCATTTCCACTTATTCCTGGCAGATATGGGTCGAAGGTGTATTCGAGCATCTTGAAAACAGGTCTTGTCTGTTTTCCAAAGAATCTCAGGTCTTTTCTTGCTTCAATGTAACCACTGGCAACACCTTCCTTTAACACCTCCCTGTTGAGTCCAACAAGCATTCCATAATTGCTGTCCTGCAGATCGCCAACTGCACCGACTATTGCTAAGGTAACCAGATCATGATTCAGGCCAATGCTCTTTGCAAGAATGTAGGTTGTTGTTGAACCGCTCAGCTCATGACTTCCGTCGAAACCAAAGATATGGGGGTTGAGCTGGTTTCCTGTGATAATTTCAGGGACATGATGATCAGTAACTATGAAATCAGGAATATTTTGATGAATCTCCTTTATCTGGCCGCTACCAAGGTCAGTAAACCATACAAATCTGTTTTCGTTAGCTATTCTTTCAATCTCTTCTTTATCGAGAGCTTTGACAAATTTTATTTTGACTTCCTTTCCAGCTCTCTCAAGGGCTCTGTAGGCTATAGCCCCGGAAGTAATGCCATCGGCATCTATATGTGTTACAACAAGAACTTCATCCTTTTTCTTCAAAACCCCAACAAGTTCGTATGCCCTTTTAACAAGACTTTCCACAGAACAGAATTAAAAGAAAAAAGAGTTAAATTTTTTGCTTAGAAGCCCATGCCACCCATGCCTCCCATTCCACCCATGTCCTCTTCCATGCCTTCGCCGCCTTCCTTGCCCTTGCTGAGCTCTTTTGCAGCGATGACGTCATCTATTCTGAGCAGCATCACAGCAACCTCTGTCGCACTCTCAATTGCCTGTGTCTTTATTCTCAATGGCTCCAGAACTCCTGCCTCTTTCATGTCAACTATCTTTCCTGTATCGACATCAACTCCAGCAAACCTGTTGCCTTTCTCATGCTCTGATTTCAGATCAACAAGCACGTCTATTGGATCAAGACCTGCATTCTCTGCCAGAGTCTTTGGAATTATTTCAAGAGCTGATGCAAATGCCTCTGCTGCAAGCTGTTCTCTCCCACCAAGGCTCGGAGCCCATTCCTTGAGTCTGAGTGAGAGTTCGATTTCAGGAGCACCAGCTCCAGCAACGACCTTTCCATCTTCAAGTGCAACAGCAACGACCTTTATTGCGTCCTCAATACCTCTTGCAATCTCATCAACTATGTGCTCTGTTCCTCCTCTGACAAGCAGTGTCACTGCCTTTGGATTCCTGCATCCCGTGACAAAAACCATCTTCTCATCGCCAACCTTCTTCTCCTCTACAAGATCTGCATACCCAAGATCCTCGGTGTTTATATCTCTTAGATCTGTGAGAATTCTTGCTCCTGTTGCCTTTGCTATCTTCTCAATATCGCTCTTCTTGACTCTCCTTACTGCAAAAATTCCGGCTTTAGCCAGATAGTACTGGGCGAGATCATCAATTCCTTTCTGGCAGAAGACCACATTCGCTCCTGTCTCTGCAATCTTGTCAATCATGTCCTTTATCATCTTCTCTTCCTGTTCAATGAACTTCTGGAGCATCTCTGGATCTGTTATGTTGATCTTTGCATCGGTCTCTGTCTCCTTAACCTCAAGGGCTCCATTGAATACCAGAATCTTTGCCTCTTTGACCCTCTTGGGCATTCCCGGATGGACAACTTCCTTGTCAAGAACTATGCCCTCAATAAGCTCAGTTTCTTCAACACTTGCTCCTGTTCTCTTTTCTACCTTTATGTTGTCTGTATCAACTTCAGTCTTCCCGTTTATCTCTTCAGCAATTGCCTTGACAGCTTTAACAGCTATTTCTGATAGTTTTTCAACTGCGACCTCAGCCCCCTTCCCTGTCATTGCAGTTGCCGCAATC
>JALURI010000139.1 GCA_027016965.1 Geoglobus sp. | reverse complement strand
AACTTACAACAGAGGATTTTCTTGCATCTGTTAACAGGGTTCTGAAACCTTCAAAACAGCCTCCAAAGCAGATGTTTGTTTAATTTTGATTGGTGTGGATTTATTGAGATGGTAACTTAAACTCATTTTTATGATTGTCCATAATAACATATCACCACTTCACCATATTTTGGAGCATCAGATAAAATTTTCATGATTTATAACGAAAGATTTTTAAAACCCAATTATTTATCATTTCAAAAGGTGATTGAGATGGGGTGCACAAACTGTGGAAGCGGAAAATTTACGCACATGTTTGAGGATGAAAGGTTTGTTTACTACACATGCATGAACTGTGGGAACACGAGCATAATGCCGAAGGGAGTGAAACTGGTTTAGTGACCTAGTGAATATCGGCAACTTCAGCCCATTTTCATAATTCAATTTTGAGCCATGAAAGCATAAGATGTAAACTTGCAAAAAAATTCGTATCCTGTTAAGGGTATTGAGGGATCTAAAAATTGGTATTTGTTACATAATGGGTCCCAAACAAAACAACACCATTTTGTCATTGAAAATCATTCAAGTTTTCCAGTAAAAATTGATCAGCTGGCAGGAAGTGGACATTCAGAAGATATTTCAAGCAACAAATTCTCATCAGGCAAAACCCAAATGGATACTCTTATAAACTCATTGAAAATGTGGATCATATCCCTGTCAGTTTGAGTCAGGCAGTAAGAATGCCGGATAGCTTCAATTTATGGGGGCCCGTAGCCTAGCTAGGATAAGGCGGCAGCCTCCTAAGCTGCAGATCGCGGGTTCGAATCCCGCCGGGCCCGCTTTATCACGGGTCAAACTTTTAAGTTTTCGTAAGTTGGTTTACAAAAGTATTTACCCAACACCAATATGCTTGAGGAACAATTTTAGTCATTTTCCCAAAACCCACTTATATTTTATAACGAGATCTCCATGAATATGAGTAGATAGCGTCGAAATCGATTTGAAATTTGAATCCATTTTTCCACACAACACCATATACAAAGTTTTACTCAAACACAGTTTGGTGGGGGAGAACATGAACAAGAAGAAGAAAAGGAAATGGGTTAGGTTTGAGAGAGCATTCAATGTCTCTATGGCAGGGAGACTGGAAAATGCTTGGAGAGAAGTGGATAATAGCCTTTATGGATGATGCTTCTCGCTTCATAACCTGCTATGGTGTTTTTGATTCCGCTACAACTGAGAACACAATTAAAGTCCTGAAAGAGGGATTCGCTGAATATGGCATTCCAGATGAGATCCTCACTGATCACGGAACTCAGTTTGTTGCATCGAAGACCAGAGAGAAGGCTAAGCACAGATTTAAGGAATTTTTGAAGGAGAATGAAGTTAGGCATATTCTTGCCAGAATAAACCACCCTCAAACCAATGGAAAGATTGAGAGGTTCTTTGGTTTGATGGAGCAGAAAGTCCATCTTTTTGATTCTGTTGACGAGTTTGTTTACTGGTACAATTATGTGAAACCGCATATGAGCCTGAATTTTGATGAGCTGGAGACTCCTTATCAGGCTTTTTTGAGAAAGTTGCCTGCTGAGAGGGTGTTTGAGTTTAGCGGGAGGTGGTTGTTTGAGTGAAATTATTTCGGGATATCACACATTTGCTGTAAACGGGAATTTTTTAAAAAAATTAAGTGCAATCACCCTTTTCGGAGCACAAAAAATTAATAATTTTTCGTTAACATCTTCTCAATGAAAGAGATCCTTGGATATTTGGAGGAGCTTGGACTTACTCAAAAAGAAGCAGAAGTTTACGTAAAACTTATCAAAAGCGGACCAAAAACAGGAATGGAACTCTCCAGAATAACCAAAGACCCTGCCCCGCTGATTTACAAAATCCTGAAAAGGCTGGAGGAAAAGAAGGTCATATACAAAATATCCAGTAACCCCATGGTCTTTAAAGCCTATCCCCTTGACATAGTCACATCTATGCTAATTAACGAGAAGGAAAGGGAGCTGACAAGGCTTTCCCATACACGAGAAGCAATAATCAGGTACTATGAGAATTATGTTAGCAATCGCAACGATCTTGAGTTTGACGTGCTGAGAGGTGTGAAATCCACAATGAATCTTCTCTCTGAAGTTATTGAGAGAGCAGAATACACAATCAGGCTCTTTATCTCTGAAGAGAGCATAAAAAGAATCTATCAGTGGCACAAAATATACTATGAAAGAGCATACACAAGAGGGGTCAGTTTAAAGATACTAACCTCAGCCTCTGACTGGCAGGCAGTAGAGCCACTTGCTGAAATAGCGGAAATAAAAAGAATATCTTTCCCGCTTTATACCCGATTTGTCATCAAGGACTATGATGAAATTGTTATTTTAACAGACTCCGATATTGATGACTTCTGCATAGCTCTTTATTCAAGAAACAACAATTTTACAAGAACGTTTTCTGACATTTTTGATTTCATATGGGAGTGTTGTCAGCCGATTTCTTCGGGAAAAATCAAAGGAATTCTGTGAATTTCCCTCATATCAGGGAGATGCGTATTATGCATTTAAATTCCCTTCATATGCTTTAAATCATCAAGGAACGGATAATTATTTCTGCATTTTGAAATTTCTCCAAGATCTATTTTTGAAAAAATTATTTCCTGCAATTCTCCTGCTTCGTTCAGGATGCTACCGTATGGATCAACTATCGCAGAATGTCCATTGTACATCCCCTCTCCATCAACACAGTTTGTTGCGATAACATAAAGCTGATTTTCAATTGCTCTCGCCCTGATAAGTGTTTTCCAGTGCTCAATCCTTTCAGAGGGGAATTCGGCAGGAACAGCGATAATTTCTGCCCCTTTCTTCATTAAAACCCTTGAAAACTCGGGAAATCTTATTTCATAGCAGATCAGAATTCCAATCTTTCCAAAAGGTGTTTCAAAAACTCCAATATCTTTTCCGGGGGTGAAGTATTCTCTCTCATCGGTTAAAGGGAAGGGCAAAATCTTCCTGTATTTCCCCTGTATTTCTCCCCTGTATACAAGACACACACTGTTGTAAAGTCTGTCACCCTCTCTTTCAACCACTCCGGCGATCACCAGAATATTCTTCCTTTCAGACAGCCTCAGAATCAGATCGAGCTCATCTTCCGCCCTGCCAACAATCCCGTAATTTTCAGGGATCAGCCCTGTATTGCAGGCTTCAGGGAGAACAACTATCCGTGCATCAACCTGAATCGCCCTCTTGACCAGGCTCAGAGCCTTTGATCTGTTTGTCTCAACATCTTTAACAATCCTCTGCTGGGCACACGCAACAACAAACTCATTGGATGTGGTCAATTACCTCCCCCTCCTTTGTTATGTGTATTTTATCCCCATCTCTTTCTATGCAGAATCCCCATTCCAGTATCTCAAGATGATACTCAAGATTTTTGTCGTCAAGTCCTGTCTCTTCCTTTATTTGATCCAGAGTTTTTCCATCTCTGATCATTTTGAGAATTTTTCTTCTCATCGGACTGTTTACTGCAATCTGATATCTTTTGTGATACTCCCTGCTTTTCTCAATGGATTCGCTGAATTCACTCCATCTCTCCCTCATGAAGATTCACCTTCGGGTTTTTACTTTGAGGGAATTGGCATTAAAAAATTATATACTTTCCCCAGAACCAAATGACCATGAAAATCATTGTCACAGATCAGCCATGTGGTTACAGAACTGAAATAACAGCGAAAAAAATAGACAGATGGAAGGTACAGGTTAAAATCATCTCAGAATGTCCGGATGTTCATAGATATGGTGAGAAACTGAATATGCTGAATATGAAAGATGTTCTTACCAGGATTCCGGAAAACAAGGTTTACAGGCTTGCTGACTTAAAACACTCCACATGCATTGTTCCATATATGATCCTGAAAGCATGTGAGATAGAGCTTGGGCTGAACGTTAAAAAATTTTTCAAGTTCGAGGTTTTAAATGATGATTGACCATTCAGTTACTCTCCCTTAACTCCAAGGTTTTCCTGTTGTTTTAACAGCCTTTCCTGTTTTCTTTTTGATATTGATCAAAAAACCATATATTTTTATA
>JALURI010000138.1 GCA_027016965.1 Geoglobus sp. | reverse complement strand
ATCCTGGATGCAACAGCAACAACATCATCACCCTTCACAAGAAGTACAACAGGCTCCCAGTCATCTCGTTTTTCAGGACCATCATATGGCCAGTAATACCAGTACACAAGAACAGCATATCCTTTCCAGCTATCTGTTACCCCAACAACCTTCTGGAAAAAATCACCAGGGGCAACGTAGGTAGATGGGAGGAACGAGTAAAGATCCGCAACACTCACAACCTCAACAGGCGGTGGAAAAACAGTATAAAATATATTAAACACAAAAATAAATGACACCAATCCAAACACTATGGAAAGCGTTTGCACATTCGATGAAGAGATCATATAACCTCTCCATTGTTCGCAGAAAACTCAGTGCTCACATATATTACTCTCCCCTCACCTGGTTGCGGAGTAGGAGAGGGTGTGGGTGATGGAGTTGGGGTAGGGGATGGAGTGGTTGGTACAGGTGATGGAGTTGGAATAGGAGATGGTGTTGGGAGACCGGGTATATTACCTACACTCTGCTGATACCACGAGATCCCAAGAATCAAGAATGCAACAATTATCAGCACAATACCTATTTTTTCAGTATCCATACTCACCACCTCAATATGTTTCTACACTTTCTCTCATATATGGAGAGGTTGGGTCATATATCACTTTATCGTTGAAGTATATCTTTACAAAGTAATGCCTAACACATCCAACCTCGGTACATGTCTTATCACCTGCTATAAACTGTCCCATATCCACAACCTTAACCTCTCCATTATTCGCAGTTATTGATTTTCTTAGTGTCTTGTGTATGGAATCACTCCATCCAACAACATCTTTCTTAATCTCGACCTTGAGCGTCCCGGATATTGGCCCATTGACTGCCTTTATTGTAGTATGAACTGATACAATCTCTCCTACTGGTACTCTTATCCTTTCCCCTCTAACATACTGAATTTCTGGATTGCTGGGCGTTGCAGAAGTTACCAGCATCAGTGCAGCAAGCAATACCACCAATACGCCAAACCAGCCCAATCTCATACAAATAATAAGGTGAACAATATTATATATTTTTTCTGGAAAATCAGAAATGCCCCTTTTTAACGAGCATATTTATGGAATTAAAATTGGACATGAACCATTCTTCGAGGATTTCGAGAAGTCGCTGGTCGATGTTATTAAATACCGTAACGTTATAATTTTCTGCAAGATATTTTATAGCAGAATACGGGATAATGGAGATGTAGTCCCCACTTTCCGCAACTTTACACCTCAACACATTTTCAATCTCATCAGGAGGTATGAGTACAAACTGTTTCTTTATCTTAATTTCTGCAAGGTCAATAACAACTACCTTACTTTTACCTCTGAGAACAAGGGGACCACTCTCAAACTTACCAAGGAATGCCTTGAGTGCAATCATCAACACCACCCGATAGATATATATTTAGTTTGAGATATATAATACTTGATGCCAGAGCCATACGATAAAATAACTCTTGGGGGAATCGCAACACTGATTCTAATGTTTGTTGCACCGTGGCAGGAGTTCATGTCATGGATTACAGAATCTTTATTCGGTGCAATAATAGCAACATTCTTCTTTTCACCATTGATGGCATATCTTATGGGGGAGGATAGGACAATCCATGAAAAAACACTATTTGCAACAGGTGCATTGTTATATGTGGTGTTCTATTTGCTTCTCGGCGACCCATATCATTTCATAGTATTTACATTGCAGGGTATAGTGTTGTATAGCTTTGTAACTGTGATAGTAGTGGTGATTTACAAATCTCTTGCGAAAAAGCTACCTTAGAAAGATTTTTATTTTGGTTAGCTATGTAGTATTTATGAGAGTTGGAAAATATATTACAGTACTGGCAGTACTGGCAATCTTAAGTATTCCAGCAGAGGCAACATATCTTGACATCTTCAACACACAGGGGACATACATTTACCAAAATCAGTATCTTATAGTGGAGCGAGTAGAAGTAGTAGGAGGGTACTACCTAATAATAAGAGACCAGACTCAACAGATGAATATTGGGATTGTGCCGATGGTAGTATTTACTACTGCTCCAAAGTTCTATAAATCAGGAGATGTTTTCGTCATTGAAGGTAAAGGAAACATTGTGGCTGACATGATTGACAGAGTTCCGATATCCACAGGAAAGATTAAGTTTGAGATTACAAACCAGTACATCAAATACACCACAGAATGTACACCATACAACGGGATGGGGTATTTGATTGCAGTACCTCAGCAAACAGCAACAATAACTACATGGGATGGGAATTTAGAGAAGAGATGGACAGCAAGTTCAGTTAAAACCATTAAAGTCACAGCTCCTGTTGGCATAACTGTGACAGGCAATAAGGGGGCAACTGCGGGAGTCGCCCACTCCTCAGAATTTGGAGAAGTAACAATTTCCGTGGATGGGTGGCCATACGGGTGGTTTATATCAGGAAGCGATGTAGTGCAAACAGAGAAAGCCATCACAGGATGGTTTGTCGTGGATAAAACCAAGGCAGACCCAACATATACGAAGAGCCTGTATGAGAAAGTGACTCAACCAGCGACACCGGTCCCAGAAGGATATGTGAATATAAACCAGATAATGGGATACACTGCTGGAGCACTTGGGATGCTTGCAGCTGCACTGTACTTTATAAGAAGGACTTGAAAGAGAAGAATCGAAACCCATCTGGAATGACATGCAACCTGCTGAACTTGTGTTAGTGGTAAATGCAATTGGAACTTTTTTAATTGGAACGTATTTAGTATACTATGCAGTTAAAACAGGCAAATATAGAAGATATAGAGATAATGGAGTAAATCCTTTCGACTATCTTTTTACCCCAATGCCTGAAGGGACCTTCTCTGCAAGACAGCCATTTTTTGAAGCCTACGCAATCTCAGGGGGCTATTTACTGCTCGTTGGATTTGGGTGGATAATTGCAAATGTGCCAGAGTGGTTTGGTGTGGCGATATTTTACCTTTGCACAGCAATCGTTGTAATGGCGGTGTCTCTCATTGAAAGAGTCTCCCCAAAAGGTGCAGATGCCACATCATCTGTGTTGTTTGGTTATGGTGATTGGGAAGAACAGTTTCTTTATGGAATTGCTGTTGGTGCTGGATTTGTTGTCTTAAACATATTTGCCCCACCAATGCAGGTAGTTGGGTTGCAGATTGAAGGAATGGTTATGGCGAGCTTCATACTATCAGTATACATGATACCAATCGCAGAAGAGGTTATTTTCAGAGGGGTGTTCACAACCACATTAATGGAAAATCTGGGACTGGTCCCTGGGGTTTTGGTTGGTGGGATGGTTTTTGCAGCATTTCACGCATTTGCGTATTCATACAATCTGATACCGATATTATATGCATTTGGATTTGGCGTAATGGCTGGGCTAACAACAGCAAAATTCAAGTCGGTATTACCGGGTATTATAGCTCATGCGATAGTCAATTTCCTTGCATTTTTAAATTGGCTCTGGTAGAATAGTGGTAGAATCCACTTTATTGTCTTAAACAGCGTCCAGGTTGAGGTCGATCTCCACAGATAGAGTAACCATGAGGATATATAGTGCCATCTAGAGAAGGAGAGATACTCTTTCTCATATCTGTGGAGTGTACCCTGTTTCAGATTCTTTGCAAATATCCTTGAAGATAGGATGGCTTTGGTCATACCCTCTCCAAAGAATGGATCAACAAGCCCAGCGGCATCCCCTACAAGCACCACAGGTACATCCAACACATTCTTTACAAAAGGACTGTCCATGAAAACACCAAGAGATCCACCAGTCCACCTCACCGGTTCTGCACCTATGTGGTCAAGATATCTCATTAGAGACTGCTTCATTTTGATCTTTTTTCTTCCATAACCAACACCAATGTTTGCATACCCCTCTTCCTTTGGAAAGATCCAGAAGTAACCATCTGTCTCCTTAGGTATGTCAAGGATTATCTCATCAGCATCATATTTTGCATAAACTTGAATTGCGACGCCACCTTTTTTGTGTCTGCCAAACTCTCTTGACCACTGTGAAGGGTGTCCACTTGCATCTACAATGATGTCGTGATCATAAAG
>JALURI010000137.1 GCA_027016965.1 Geoglobus sp. | reverse complement strand
CGGCTAGGACTTCCAGAATACTATTGATCTTTTCGGCGGTTTCCTTAGACAGGCCAATGCCATAGGACAAATCCCTGGGGTGACAGCCAACTATGTACATGGTCTCAGGCAACACACCTAGGGATTTCCCAAGTTCAATGAATTTTCTCAAATCAGCATCATGGAAATCAAAGACCTCAGGTTTTCCAGTTTCTATATCTGAAAGTTCGATTACATATATGTCCCCCGGATTGCCAGAACCTTCAACTGCATCGACTATCACCGCAGCATGGCAGTCTCTCAAAGCCAAAAGAAGCGCATTGAGATTCTGACCAAAATTCTGTGCACGAATGTTCAGTTCTTTATCAAGTTCCATTTCTACGATTCTGCTAACAACAGCTGCTCCAACTCCGTCATCTCTTCTTAGCTCATTTCCCACACCAGCTACAAGAATTTTCATACCACTTTTTTATCAGATACACCATCCCATAAAATTTGTTGGTCCATTTACCTCACAATCACAAGAATTAAATTTGAACCACAACAATCAGGTAAGGATGATAGTTACTCTTGACAGATTCTTCCATATTTTTGATGATGAGAAGCAGGAGACAGATGCTGAACTGAAATTCAGCCATGAAATAAGAAGATATCACGAAATTCTTCTGAAAGAGGTTGAAAAATGCTACAACGTGGCAAAGGTAGCAAGAAAACTTGGCTTAGATCCGAAACCTGATGTTGAGATTCCGGTTGCAAAAAACATGGCAGAGAGAGTTGAAAAGCTTCTTGGAATTGATGGACTGGCGAAAAAGATTGAGAGTTATGAGATGGAAGGTATGTCAAGAGTGGAAATCTGCTTCAAAATTGCCGAGGATATTGTGAGAGGTGAATTTGGAGAGTATAAGAAAGAGAGGGCGATGGATCTTGCGATAAGAAGCTCAGTGGCAATTCAGACCGAGGGTGTTGTTGCGGCACCAATAGAAGGAATAGCAAAGGTGAAAATTGATAGAAATCCAGATGGGAGTGATTTCGTTAAAATATATTATGCAGGTCCCATAAGGAGTGCAGGAGGAACTGCACAGGTTATTTCGGTTCTTGTGGGTGATTTTGTAAGAAGAATTCTTGGAATTGGAAGATACATCCCAAATGAGGAAGAAGTTCTCAGGTACTGTGAGGAGATACCCCTTTACAAGAAGGTTGCAAATCTTCAGTATCTGCCTTCAGATGAGGAAATAAGACTCATTGTGGAGAACTGTCCTGTTTGCATTGATGGAGAGCCAACCGAGGATGCAGAGGTTTCAGGTTACAGAAATCTTCAGAGAGTTGAAACAAACAGAGTGAGAGGGGGGATGGCTCTTGTTATAGCTGAAGGAATTGCATTGAAGGCTCCAAAGCTCAAAAAGCTGGTTGAAAAAATCGGAATGGATGACTGGGAATGGCTTGACAGGCTGATTGGAAAAGAGCAGGAAAAGGAAGACGGGAATGAAGAGGAGGCTGTAAAGCCAAAAGACAAGTATCTTTCAGATATTGTTGCAGGTAGACCGGTCTTCAGTCACCCCTCCAGAAAAGGTGGCTTCAGGCTCAGATATGGCAGAGCCAG
This sequence comes from Geoglobus sp., assembly GCA_027016965.1. The sequence goes on along the minus strand of JALURI010000137.1, from coordinate 10,418 downwards.
GAACTCAGGATTTGCGACCATTGGCATAAATCCGGCAACAATGGTAATAGCTGGAGAGTTCATTGCAGTGGGCACCCAGCTTAAGGTTGAAAGACCCGGAAAGGCAGGAAGTGTTGTACCTATCACAAGCATTGAAGGACCAACTGTAAGACTCAGAAATGGAGATGTTATTAAAATCAACAGTCATGAGGAGGCACTGAAACTGAAAGGTATGGTTGAAAAAATACTGGATATGGGAGAGATTCTGATCAACTTTGGTGATTTTCTGGAGAACAACCACCCCCTTATCCCTTCAGGGTACGTCTACGAGTGGTGGATCCAGGAAGTTAAGGAAAAAATTCCTGAGGGAAACTATGAGAACATTGATGAGGAGCTTGCTTTAAAGTTTTGTGATGAGTACAGCATTCCCCTTCACCCTGATTTTACCTACCTCTGGCATGACATCTCCTTTGATGATGTGAGGTATTTGAGGGATTTTATCACTGAAAATGGCAAAATTGAGGGGAAGTATGGCAAGAGCTCTCTCGTCACGAAAAAAGATCCAAAGACAAAGGAGATTCTTGAGTCTCTTCTTGTTGAACACAAGGTCAGGGATGGAATGATCGTCATTGAAAAATGGAAAGTTCTGGTTAGATGCCTTGGACTGGATTTCGATCTGAAGCTGATAAAGGATGCTGAAAATGGGAAAGACGGGCTTGAGTTTGTCAGAAGTGTTTCGGGAATAGATGTCAGGGCAAGATCTCCAACAATAATCGGGGCGAGAATGGGGAGGCCCGAGAAGTCAAAGGAAAGGATGATGTCTCCCGCACCCCATTTTCTGTTCCCCCTCGGTCAGTCTGGAGGAAAAACAAGGGATCTGAAAAAGGCAATAGAGTTCACAAAAAGCTACAATTCAAGTAAGGGTGAGATTGAGGTTGAGCTGCCATACAGGATTTGCAGGAAATGCGGGAAGGAGAGTTTTTATCTCAGGTGTGAATGTGGCTCACTTACAGATCAGGTTTATCTTTGCCAGAGATGCGGGATAAAGACATCTGAGGTATGTGAGAGATGTGGAGGGGAGACAAGTGGTTACAGAGTGTGGAGGATGAATGTAAGGGATCTTTACTTCAATGCCCTTGAGAGTTTGAATGAAAGAGATGTCAACGGTGTGATAAAGGGAGTCATAGGACTCACATCAAAGAAAAAATTTCCAGAAAGAATGGAAAAGGGAATACTGAGGGCAAAACACGGTGTTTATGTGTTCAAAGATGGGACCGCCCGATATGACATGACCGATCTTCCAGTAACCCATTTCAGACCAAAGGAAATTGGAATTGGTGTTGAAAAACTAAGAGAGCTTGGATATGAGGTTGATTATTTAGGAAATGAACTCAGAAATGAGAACCAGATTGTTGAGCTGAAACCTCAGGACATAATCCTTTCAAAATCAGCCGGTGAATATCTTGTCAAAGTAAGCAGATTCATAGACGATCTTCTTGTGAAATTTTACAATCTTGAACCATTTTACAAAGCTGAAAAGCCTGAAGATCTGATAGGCGAGCTTGTTATAGGTCTCGCACCCCACACGTCTGCTGGGGTTCTTGGTAGAATAATAGGATTTGCCGATGTGAATGGGGGTTATGCTCACCCTTACTTCCATGCAGCAAAGAGAAGAAACTGCGACGGAGATGAAGATTGTGTAATGCTTCTCATGGATGGACTGTTGAACTTCTCAAGAGATTTTCTTCCTGACAAGCGGGGAGGTCAGATGGATGCACCTCTTGTCCTCACAGTAATTCTTGATCCGAAGGAGGTTGATGCAGAGGTCCATAACATGGATGTGTGTGATAGCTATCCTGTTGAGTTTTACAGGGCGACTCTGAGATGTGCAAAACCCAAGGAGTTTGTTGGGGTGATAGAGAGAGTTGAAGACAGGCTTGAAACAGAAAGAAAATACTATGGACTGAGATTTACCCATGACACTGCAGACATCTCATTGGGTGTGAAAAGCAGTGCCTACAAAACACTTAAAACCATGCAGGATAAGGTAAAATACCAGATGGAGCTTGCAAGAAAGATCAGGGCTGTAGATGAGCATGATGTGGCTGAAAGGGTTATAGCATCCCACTTTTTGCCTGACATAATTGGCAATCTCAGAGCATTTTCAAGACAGGAGTTCAGGTGCGTGAACTGCAATGAAAAGTACAGAAGAATACCTCTGACAGGAAAATGCAGAAGATGTGGAGGTTCATTAACACTGACGGTTCATGAAGGCTCGATAAAGAAATACCTGAACATATCCAAGGAGCTTGCAGAGAACTTTGAGGTGAGCAAGTATACAAGACAGAGAATAAAGCTCATAGAAGTTGAAACATTATCTCTTTTTGAGAGCGAGCTCAAGAGGCAGATAAAGATAGATGAATTCTTTTAACCATGAAAATCCAGATAATGGGTGCCGGAGCCCTCGGATGTCTTTTCGGCTATTTCCTTCTTAAAGGCGGATACGAGGTGGTTTTTGTTGCAAGAGGAAAGCAATATGAGGCTTTAAAGGAGAAAGGTCTCAGAATAACAGGAATTGAAGAAGATATGTTTAGAGTCCATGTCGTGAGGGAACCTGAAAACTCAGATCTTGTTTTTCTGACTGTTAAAGCCTATGACACCCTGAATGCAGCAAGAATGCTCAGGAAAATCAGATTTGATGCAATATGCAGTCTTCAGAATGGTGTGGGTAATGAGGAGATACTCTTAGAATTATTTGAAAATGTTGTTGGTGGTGTAACAACCTACGGAGCCAACATTGCCAAACCGGGAAAAATAGTCTATGCAGGAAAGGGTAAAACCATACTTGGAGATTACAGAGGAGATTTTGCAGAGGTGTTTTGTGAGATTCTTTTAAAAAGCGGTGTTGAGGCTGAGATTTCTGGAAATATAAAAGAGAAAATCTGGGAAAAAGCTTCGATCAATGCTGTTATAAATCCTCTGACAGCCATATGCAGGGTGAAGAATGGGAAAATTGTGGAAATCCCTGAATTATGGGAACTGGCAGAAAAAACAGGAAAAGAATGTGAGAGAATACTTGCAGAGATGGGCTACAGAATTGATATTGTTGAAACAGTAAGGGAAGTTGCAATGAAAACATCTGAAAACAGATCATCAATGCTCCAGGATGTTGAAATAGGTAGAAGAACAGAGGTGGAGTACATAAACGGTGCGTTTGTCAGGGCTGGGGAGAAATTTGGAATAGATGCCGTTTACAACAGAATGCTGCTCAAACTTGTAAGAGGGATCGAGCTTGGAATGGGTTAAGGTAATTTTCATTTCAATGCTTCCTGTGTCGGAACTAAGGGGAAGCATACCATATGCGATGCTTCTTGGTTTAAGTCCTGCTGAAGCCTATGCAATTTCTGTAACAGGCAATTTCATTCCTGTGCCGATCATACTCTACATCCTGAAGAGATTTGATCCGCTTTTCAGGAAACTGCCCTATATGGGGGATATTTATGTCAGGATAATCGGCATAGGTGAAAAAAGGAAGAGAATTGTGGAAAAGTACGGATATCCAGGTCTGACAGTTTTTGTTGCCATTCCGCTTCCTGTTACAGGAGCATGGACAGGAACACTCATTTCATTTTTGCTGGGACTTGACACAAAAAAAGCATCACTTTTCATTCTTGCAGGCATCCTCATTGCTGGATTGATCGTCACATCTGCAACTTACGGGATAAAGCTGGTGTTTTTCAGTTAAATTTTAGAAATTTTATACAAAACTGGCTATTTTCGTGAATCAACCGCCTCTCCAAAAATCTTTAAAACCTGACGTGTTATGGGGGGTTAAGAGTGGTGATTAAGATGACTGCAGACATTCCAGTCAGGGAAATAATGACAAGAGAGGTCTGTACGGTCTCAAAGGAGGAAAGTGTTCTCAATGTTTCAAGAAAGATGATTGAATGTGGTGTTGGCAGTGTCGTAATTCTTGAGAACTCCAAGCCTGTAGGTATCGTAACAGAGAGGGATATAATTCTCAAGGTTGTTTCAAGAAATAGAGTGCCATCTGAAGTTTCTGCAGAGGAGATAATGAACTACCCACTTATAAGTGTCACTCCCGAAACAAGTGCAAGAGAGGCTGGTAGAATCATGCTCAAAAAAGGGATAAGGAGGCTTCCTGTTGTTAATGGCGATGAACTTGTTGGAATTGTCACCGACACAGACCTTTTATCATATTCAATTGATCTCGGAGAGTACATGGGACTTGTCAGAGAGGCTAACTACATAACTCCGGAGGTTGAGGAGGGCAAATGTGAAAGGTGTGGAAGAATTGCCGAGCTTTATGATGTTGATGGAATGAAGGTTTGTGAGGACTGCTATGAAACAATCTGAATTTCAAAGGTGAGTTTATGGCAAGATTCAACAACAAATTTGGCAGTGTCATGGATCTGGCATCAAGGAATGTTATAACAATCCCACCAACCTCAACAATAATGACATCAATGAAAACAATGGTGAAGTACAGCTTCAGAAGGGTTCCCATAGCAGATGCAGGGACGAAAAGACTTGAAGGTATAATAACAAGCATGGACATCCTGAATTTTCTCGGTGGAGGAGATAAACACAGACTTGTCAGGGAAAAGTATCGTGGAAATCTGATCGCAGCGGTGAATGAGGAGGTCAGGGAGATAATGGAGAAGGATGTAATAAGTGTTGACTATTCAAGTTCATGGGAGGATGCTTTAGAGCTATTGCTCAACAACAATGTTGGTGGTGCACCAATTGTTGATGGGGAAGACTGTGTAATTGGAATTATTACTGAAAGGGACATAATGGTTTTTCTTGCCACAAGGGCAAGATATGAGGGACAGGTAAAGGACTTCATGACAAGAGGAGTGATAACTGCTGAACCAGACATGACAATTGAGAATGCAATGAAGCTGATGGTGAGGAAGAAATTCAGGAGACTTCCCGTTGTGAAAGACGGAATACTTCTGGGGATGCTCACAAGCTCAACAATTGTTCATTACTTTTCAGGAGAAGCTTTCAAGATGCTCATAACAGGAAATGCTGAGGACGTTCTGAATCAGCCTGTTTCAACAATTCTGAATAATGAGAAGATCTTGAAGTATCGGGAGCCTCTCGTTGTGAGACCTGAAGAGAACGTTTCAGATGTTGTCAGAAAGATGATCGAGAAAAATCAGGCTGCTGCTCTTGTTGCAAAAGATGGGCTTGAGGGCATAATAACAGAGAGAGATCTGATGAGATTCCTGTGTTCTGTGAAATGCTGACATGTTTGCCTCTGAAGCCCTTGGGTTATCAAAGCATGCCAGCAAAACTCTTGAGGAGAAAAACATACTGAGAGAGGCTTTAATTCCTCATCCTTTCTTTTCTGATATTATAGAAGCTTTAAGATTTGACAGAAAGTTTGGTGAAATTGAAGAGGGAACAGTTGTTGCGAAAACGATCAACGGAGTCAGGATTGTCAGGGGATTTCCCAAGATAAGAAGGGCATTAACCCTTTACCCTTCAATCAGGAAACATTTTGAGAGAGAAGTTGCGGTTGAGGAAAAAATGAATGGATACAACATCAGAATTGCAAAGCTGGGGAAAAATCTGTATGCATTAACCAGAAGAGGCTATATTTGCCCATACACAACTGAAAAGGTGAGAAAGAAGGGGGAAATGGCGGATTTTTTTAAGGATTTCCCGAACCATGCACTCTGCTGTGAGGCTGTTGGTGAAGAGTCGCCTTTCGTTCCAAAGAAAATTTACGGGATCAAAGAGCTGGATTTTTTTGTTTTTGATATAAGGGAGCTTGAAACCAACAATCCTTTAAGGGTAGATGAGAAAATAAGGCTGTGCGAGGAGTACAGCATAGAACATGTTCCCTTTCTCGGTACCTACGAATCGAGAAATGCTCATGAAATCGTTAAGGATCTCATCCACAGACTGGGTAAGAGTGGCAGAGAAGGGGTTGTGATGAAGGACCCCGAAATGAAAATTGAGCCATTAAAATACACCACATCTGAAACAAACGCGGGAGATTTAAGCTATGCTTTCAGGTTTTTCAATGACTACGGCAAGGACTTCATGTTTTCAAGAATCATCAGAGAAGGCTTTCAGAGCTTTGAATTTGCAGAGAATCAGGAGGAATTCAGGGAGAGGTGTCTGAGGCTTGGAATGGCTATTCTCAAACCAATGATTGAGAGCATAAAAGATGTAAGCAACGGAGAATGGGTCTCAGAGAAGATAAAGCTCAGATTCGATGATATTGAAGTGTTGGAACTCTTTTTAAAGCATTTAAGAAAAATGGGTGTTGATTTCAGAGTGAGAAATATTGTGAAAAGCGAAAAAGGTGCAGTCCTTCATTTTGAAAGGGTCATGAGGAGCACCACCGACAAAATACGAACTCATCTGGAGGGTCAGCCTTGGTGAGTGTTGGGATAGACGCCGGAACAAAGAGCTACGAGGTGTATGTGCTTGAATCAAATGAGCACTTTGAATTTGAGTCCGAATGGGTTAGAAGGAATCCCGAAAGGTTTGTAGAATTCCTGAATGAGATTGATATGGATGCTGGAGCAGGTTTATCTGGATATGGCTTGCCTGTGAAGAAATTTTCTGAGATATCGAAAAGAGACTTTTTTGAGATGACTCTGAATTTTGAAAAAGACAGAACAATTGGAATGAGAGCAGTCATGGAGGCTGTAAGACAATCCGGAATCCCACTCTTCACTGTTCCTGCTGTGATCCACCTTCCAACCGTCCCAGATTATAGAAAAATAAATAGAATTGACATGGGAACATATGACAAGGTTTGCTCTGTTGCATATGTTCTTTATAAATATGGTATTGATGAGACGTTTGTGCTTGCAGAACTTGGATATGGATTCAACGCATTCATAGCTGTTAAGAAGGGAAAAATAATTGATGGTATTGGCGGGACATCAGGATTTCCCGGCTACCTGAGTCTCTCTGCCATTGATGGCGAGCTTGCGTATCTTTTGAAGAGAATTGAGAAAAAAGCTCTTTTCATGGGTGGGCTTAAAAGCTATTTTGAGGAAGCTGGTATTGATTTTGATAAGGAGATATTTTCTGAGTGGGTTTTGAAAGGAATAAATGCTGTGAATACATCTGTTAAGGCAGATAAAGTTTATCTTTCAGGCAGATTTGCTCCCATGCTCTCACAGATAATTGGCAGAGAATTTGATGTGGTGGACCTTGGTAAAGAAGAAGCAAAGGCGTCTGCATACGGAGCTGCTGTGATAGCATCAGGATATGCTAAAAGAGAGGGGAAAGAGGTTGTTGATCAACTTGAACTTTTCAATGCAGAAGGATCTGTTCTTGATCACATCACAAATGATATCCGAGCCTTCCTGACTGTGGATAATTATTTTTAACCATCCAGATGTACCGGTTTCTGTGATAGTTACATACTCAAGGAACATCTTCATCCCACTCACAAGAACCTGCAGAAACTCGTGCCATTACTGCGGGTTCAGGAAAAATGATGGAAGGATTATGGAGAGCGATGAGGTCACAGATCTTTTGAAAAAAGCAAATAATTCAACTGAAGCACTTTTCACGTTTGGAGAAAGGCCAGATGAATTCAAAGAGGTGAAAAAGTGGCTCAAGCATAGAGGATACAGAGATTTTGTTGAGTACGTTCGTGATATGAACATTCTTGCAATCAATAACGGTCTTCTTCCACACACAAACGCTGGAGCTCTTGAAAAAAACGAGCTCAGAATGCTGAAAGATGTAAATGCAAGCATGGGTCTCATGCTCGAGCAGGCAGTGGAGCTTGAGTGCCATTCTGAAAGCCCTGGAAAAAATCCAGAGGTGAGAATAAATACAATAAGTGATGCAGGAAAGCTTGAAATTCCATTCACCACGGGAATTCTCATTGGGATTGGCGAAAGCAGAGAGGACAGATTTTACTCCCTTGAGGTGATTGCAGATCTGGCAGATAATTACGGGCACATTCAGGAGGTAATAATACAGAACTTTTCTCCGAAAGAGGGTACAAAGATGGAAAACATGAAAAAGCCGAAATTGAGTGAGATGGCTGATGCTGTGAGATATGCAAGAAAAATCATGCCTGAAAGAACAGCAATTCAGGTTCCACCGAATCTTGTGTCAGATCTTTTGTCACTGCTTGATTCTGGAGCGAGAGATATAGGTGGAATTTCTGAGGTAACTCCTGATTACATAAACCCAGAGCATCCATGGCCCGATCTGAAAAAAATCGAAAGGAGTTTAAATGGCAGATATATTCTAAGGGAAAGGTTACCCATCCATCCACTCTTTGTGAGGGAGGGGTGGTATGGGGAAAAGCTCACCCATCTGATTGAAGCTTACTCAGATAAAGAGGGATACAGATGCTTGAAGTAGAGCTGAAGGATCTGGTCAAAAGCCCTTACAGGGCATTTGAGCTTGCAAACAAACTTAGAGAGGAGCTGGCTGGAGACAGGGTCACCTTTGTCGTCAACAGAAACATAAACTTTTCAGATATTTGCATCAACAGCTGTCTTTTCTGCTCATACAGAAACAGGGAAAAATTCATCCTCAGCCATGCTGAAATCAAAAAAAAGGTGAAAGAGGCTGTTGATTATGGATGCACTGAAGTGTGCATTCAGGGTGGTTTAATTCCAGATGCTGGAGTTGATTTTTACGTTTCACTGCTGAGATGCGTGAGAGAGGTGTCAAAAGAGATACACATCCACGCCTTCTCGCCCATGGAAATCTATCATGCTGCCAGAAATGATGGGGTTGATGTGGAGGATGTTCTGAGAGATCTGAAAAAAGATGGGCTTGATTCAATGCCCGGCACGGCTGCGGAAATTCTTGTGGATGATGTCAGAAAGATAATCTGCCCTGACAAGCTCACAACCCGGGAATGGGTTGACATTGTAACGGCTGCTCACTCCCTCGGAATTCCTACAACAGCAACCATGATGTACGGGCATATTGAGACGTGGGAGGACAGATTCCAGCATTTAAAGCTTTTAAAGCAGATTCAGGAGGAAACTGAAGGCTTTACGGAATTCATACCCCTGCCCTTCATGAACAAGAACAACAGGCTTGGAAATTTTTCATTACCTTCAAGCGGATTTGAGGATCTCCTGCTCATAGCAATCGCCAGAATCTATCTGTATCCACTTATCGAGAACATTCAAGCTTCATGGGTAAAAATGGGCAGGAAACTTGCTCAGGCTTCTCTGTATACGGGAGCAAATGATTTTGGAGGTACTCTCATCGAGGAGAACATCTCAAAGTCAGCTGGAGCTACAAGCGGTGAGTTCATGAGCATTGAGGAGATAGTCGATTCAATCTTTTCAGCCGGAAGAGTGCCTGCTGAGAGAGACACACTTTACAACGTTCTGAGGGTTTATGAAGGTAAGAGCTAAGAGCTACGCAGCTGGGACAGTTGTAAATGCTCTCGCAACATTCAGGGGAGTGGCTTTTGGGATAGATCTGGAAACGAGAGTTACCTTTTCCGAAAGAGGTGAAAAGGGATTTTATGTTTCCAGTCATGGAAAAATCGAAAGAAGTGCAGTTGCTGAAAAGATCATGAGAAATTCGGGCATTGAAGGGGGAATTTTTAAAGTTGAGTCCGGGATTCCAGAGAGAAGTGGGCTGGGGAGTAGCAGTGCATTCATGAACTCCATGATTCTCTGTGCTTTCAAGGCAATGGAACTGGAGCTCAAAGCAGATAGAATTTTAAGATTGAATGCAAGAATGAGCCTTGAGGCTGGAATGAGCTATACGGGAGCTTTTGATGACGCCTCAGCATCTCTGCTTGGAGGTTTTGTTTTCTCAGACAATCTGAAATTGAAGCTTTACAGAAGGATTGAAATGGGTGGAAATGCTGTGATCCTGGTTCCTGAGTGGGAAAGGGGCAGGATAGATCTTGGAGAGATAAGGAAAAATGTGGGAAATGTAAACAGAGCATTCAAGCTTGCAATGGATGGGAAGTTCAAGGAAGCAATGCTCCTCAATTCAATGCACTACTGCCAGAAAATCGGAATGCCTTTGGATCCAATCCTTGCCGTTCAGAGCTTTGATATATCGGCAGGTCTCTCAGGAAACGGACCAAGCTATGTGTCATTTGGAAATGATGTTGATAGAGTGGCAGAGGTATGGGAGAGCTTTGGTGAGGTTATAATCAGAGAGATGGTCAGCGAGCCATGTGATGATGTGGTAATTTCAGAGTCGCTTTTCTTTGATCAGTGATACATCTCGATCTCCCTCGTCATTTTCCTTGGCAGTCTGAACATCTGGTAGATGAATGAAATCAGAATCAGGAACTGGAGCAGAGAATGTGAAGGGATTTGTCCATGCAGGCACACGTCCACTTAATGAAGCGGAGTAGAGATCATATTCAAGCACAATGAGGTAGACAGTCATAAATGTTCCAGGCCAAAGAACAGTCCTAAAGTACATGTTAACAT
>JALURI010000136.1 GCA_027016965.1 Geoglobus sp. | reverse complement strand
ACCCCGTAGGCTGTGAAGGGAGAGGGATCGTACTCCACTCCTGCCAGATAGTCGCAGTAGTTCTTCATGAATCTGACATCCTCATTTGTAATCCCAACGTCCTCTCCGGTTATAAATTTTCCGTCAAGAGACTGAATGAATTCTGCATAGCTCTTTAAAAGCTCCTTGGACTTATCTTTTTCTGGATCCCCAGCGATTACAGCCTTTCCACCACCAAAATCAATTCCAGCACCTATGCATTTGAGTGTCATTGCTCTTGCAAGTGACATCACATCACTCACGGCTTCACTGAATGAGGCATATTTCCACATCCTGGTTCCTCCAGTTGCAGAGCCGTTTAATGTGGTGTGTATCGCCACAATTGCCTTCAGCCCCGAATTCCTGTCATGATAAACAACAACCTCCTCAAACCCATCCCTTTCCATTTCTGCAAATAGATCAACCATCTCTGATCACCATGTAAAGCTTTAATTGAGATTAATCGTTGAAAAATAAGAGATTTTCGTGAGAATATGACACAGAATCACAATATAGCAAATCAGACTGGATACTTTTCTTCGTTTCTTTTTATCTTATCCTGAAGAGCTTTTTCAATATCAATACCGCATTCATGGGCAAGTGTGAGCAGATAAATAAGAACATCACTTATCTCCTCGCCAACACACCTTTTGAATTCTTCATCTTTCAGAAGTTCGTTAATCTCCAAATCGCCTTTCCACTGAAAGAGCTCAAGCAACTCTCCAACCTCAACAGCGATAGAAACAGCCAGATTCTTTGGTGTATGGTATTTTTTCCAGTTTCTTTTATTTCTGAATTCAATCAGAATTTCTGTTATCTCCTCCAGCTTCATAATTGATCTCCCAGCTCATCAAGGTAAATTTTTTGGAGGATTATTTCACGGTCAAGGCTGTTGATTGAACAGATGCAGATTGCATCAATTTCATTACTGAACGATCCCGTCACAGCAACCAAGAAATAAAAAACAAGATTGAAAACTCAATCAGAAAGACTGAAATAGAGCACCACAAGCTGCACAACATCATTCAGTATTTGCTGTTTTTCCGTTTGATTCTGAGCTCCGAAGTACTGAATTACAGCATTTATCACAGCCTGCATAACATCCTGCTTTGATGGAGTTTCTGTTTTCCAGTCAAAAGATGGATTGTATTTGCTTACAAGCTGTTCAAGAGTGTCATCAACATTGTCCGGAACTGTTTCTCCGGCTGAAACGGAAAGTTGTTTTGAGATTGATGCCTGCAATCCATTATTATCTGTGACTGTTAGAGTTACGGTGTAGGTTCCTGCTGATGAGTAGGAATGCTGGACTGTCACGCCAGAAGCTGTTGATCCATCTCCGAAGTCCCATTGGTAGTTTGTGATTGTTCCATATGGATCATAACTGCTTGATGCGTTGAAGGTTACGTTCTGGTTTGGAGTGGGGTTTTCCGGGGAATACGTGAACTTTGCAACAGGGGGTTGGTTTTGGGCTCCATAGTAGCAAACCTGAAGTGGTTGTGCATCAGTTGTTAATGATTGTGCATTTGTTGATGCTGGAGTTGCAGAGGTTGCCGTGGTATTTGCATTAGTGTCTGTTATCACTGCCTGAGTTGTCGTTGCGCTGGCATTGGTTTGCGTTACAGCATCGCAAGTCTGTATGTCTCCATTTTCATTGAGCTTGAGTATCCAGAAATCATAATTTCCTGAACCGAATGATCTTGTATATCCGGCAACTATGTAACCTCCATCTGAGGTTTGATGGATAGAGTTTGCCCAATCATCATCGCTACCCCCTACAGCAATCGCCTACTCGCTTGCACTGCAAACGCCAACTGTTAGCAACAACATCAAAATCAAGTCAGAATTTTCCTGGCATAAAATTTTTCTTAGAAAAGAACACATATAAATTTTTCTATACTAAATCTCCTTTTGTAGTATCTTAAATTAATTTTACACTTTCTCTTCAATCACCACCTCCCTGCAAACCACACAACCCTTTCTGAGGGAGCTTGTGCCAGAAAACATTAATCTGCTCATTCCAGTTCAAACTTTTATGAGGTTTCCCGTTGGTTTTTAGATGCTCCATATCATGTTCAGAAATAAACTGCCTGAATCTGTGCTTAGTTTCGTCTCTTTTCCTTGTTGCAACGAACTGAATGTTATATTCAGCAAAACCTCCTCACATGTCACCTCGTTCGGTGTAAAGTTATTTTGGGGAAATGCATAGCTAATAACTAAATTGAAGAGAGACACCCCATTATCTCCCTTCTGTATTCTATGAACTCCCTGCCAGTTCTGTCTCTCGGCCTCTCCATGTCTATCTCCACAACCTCAACAACTTTCGCCGGTCTTTTTGAGAGCACGATTACCTCATCGGCAAGAAAAACAGCCTCGTCTATGCTGTGAGTCACAAAAACAACCGTTTTCCTGTCCCTGTCCCATATCCTGAGAAGTTCAACCTGCATTCTGTTTCTCGTCTGGGCATCGAGGCTTGCAAACGGCTCATCCATCAGGAGAATTTTTGGATTCACTGCCAGAGCCCTGCATATCCCAACTCTCTGCCTCATCCCTCCGCTCAGCTGGTGGGGATAGTAGCTTTCAAATCCCCTCAATCCAACAAGTTCAAGGTATCTCAGTGCAGAGTCAATGTCATCAATCCTCCGAATTCTCAGAGCAAAAAGAATGTTTTCAAGAGCTGTCATCCAGGGCAAAAGCCTGTCATCCTGAAAAACGTAACCTATGTCATTAATTTTTACAGGGTCTCCGCTGTATGTGATTTTCCCTTCATCCGGCCTTTCAATCCCTGCAATTATTCTGAGAAGGGTTGTTTTTCCACATCCAGACTCTCCGACTATGCATGAAAAATTTCCATTCTCAACAGAGAAATCAATTCCGTCAAGAACTTTCAGATTTCCAAAGCTCTTCTTCACTCCTCTGACTTCAAGTGCCATGGAAATCTCTCCTCGAATCTTATCAGCAGGGCATTCATGCCATAACCTATCAGCCCAATCATCGCCATTCCTGAGATTATTTCAGGCATCCTTCCTCCTACCTCATACATGACCATTATAAAGTAACCTATTCCAGAGCCTGATGTGGCAATCATCTCTGCTGCTATTATGCTCATCCATCCCACTCCCAGACCAACCCTTATACCTGTTATTATCCCGGGAATTGAGTAAGGGATGACTATGTATCTGAGAATCTCATATCCTGTGGCACCAAAAACCCTTGCAAGCTCAAGGTATTCTGAAGGCGTGTTTCTTGCGTAATCTGAAACAGCCACAAAGCTTGGAAAGAATGAACCTACAAAAACTATGAAGATCTGGGCAAAAACTGTGGGCTCTGGAAATGAAGCGAAGAGGATGTATGATAGAGGTATCCATGCTAAGGGCGGAATGGGCCTGAGAACCTCAAGTATGGGGTAAAAAAGGTAGTAAACTCTCCCATACCACATCAGGATTCCTAAGGGTATTGAGATCATGAATGCAATCCCTGATCCAGCAATAACTCTCAGAAGGCTTGAGACTGAATGTTCCACGATTGTTTTTCCCAGAACGGGATCGCCCTTTGCAAGCAGGGTTGCAAATGTCAGGGCTGTTGTGTGTGGATACGGAAGTATGTGAAGAAGAGAGAGAATGTACCATGAAAGAACAAATAAAAAAAATGACTGAACTTTTCTCACTTTACTGTCAGCCCTCCCTCAGATAGAACCTTCCTCATGAGAAAGTCCTGAACCGTCCCGAATCCCGGAACTGCCACCGTTTTTCCCCTCAAATCCTCAGGCTTTTCTATGCCCTCCTTGGCAATTATCGCAGAGCCTTCATTGTTGGCTCCAGCAACAATCCTTATCTCAATGTTGTCGTTTATCCTTTTAAGCGTTGCAGGTGCACCACCCAGGTATGCAACATCAACCTCTCCAAGCCTGAATGCCTCCATTATGGCAACCCCATTTGGAAACTGTCTCAGCTCAACTTTATCAAAAACCCTGTCAAGGTATCCTTCCTTCATGGCAACATAGAGGGCAAGGTGGTGGAGATCTGCAGTTATGTATCCGAGCCTTATCGAACCGGTCTTTTCTGGAACA
>JALURI010000135.1 GCA_027016965.1 Geoglobus sp. | reverse complement strand
ATGCAAGCGTTGAAGTGAGAGAAATATACGAAAAATCCGGTCTTGAATACAGCTTTGAAGGTGAACCTCCAGATCACATAAGTGTTGAACTTGAATTTCTTTCACTGACTGAAGACAGGGATTTTGCAGGAAGAATGATGGAGTGGGTTCCTGAGTTTGCCAGAAGGGTTAAGGAGAATTCAGAGATCTATGGAGAATTTGCAGAAGAAATGGTAAGGTTAATTGGCGAATTCACTCGTGGCGATTTTTAAAACATGTGTGATTATCACTCCACTGTTTTCTGTATTCCAGCCAGTATAGTGGGGTAAAACCTGTTGAATACTCAGCATTCAATCTACCATGTGTTTCCCCGTAATCTGAGGTCTGAAATTCATGGCTCTTTCTTTGCTGCAACAACAGAAATTTACTTCTGCTGCTTTCAGGCAATCCCTTGCCTATTCACAGCCCTTAGGAACTCATCTCCAAAGCTGTGATTTTCAAATATGCATCTTTTCTGATCAAACCGGAACTGAATGTCCTGAATCCAGATTTTTAACCCTTAAAGCCATGTACCGCACATATGTGTCTGTCGTTTAGATTTGTTTTTACATACATCCAGTTATTCGGAACTGTTAGTTCAAAATCATAGCCAATGTGCTCTTGCTTCTTTCTGTCAAACCATGCGTTAATTACGGCGGTCAGCATCAGTCCTATTCAGATAACTCCTGTCAGAAAAGAAAGAATCACCAGATAGATGGGGACAAAAATGAACGATGGGAGCATATTTCCGGGCTTCAGATCGACTACCCTCATCAGGTTAAGACCGATGGCAATGATAAGCATCCCGCCCAAAGCCATCATTTCAGCAACAAGCTGGGTTGTGGCATAATTTTTTACCGCAACAGCTCCAAAATAAAAGAAAGACTGATAAAGCAGAACTGACACGGCAGAGAAGAGCACACCAATTCCAAGAGCTGATGAAAGGACAATAGATGCAACCCCATCCAGAACTGATTTTGTTATCAGAACTGTCATATCTCCGGTTAATGCCTCCTGAATCGGACCTATTATTGCCATTGAGCCAACACAGAAAAGAAGGGTTCCGCTGATAAACCCTTCAGAGAACTTTGAACCCTGAAATCTTTTCTCTATTCTGGCACCGAAAGTTTCCAGTCTTCTTTCAATTCCAACAGCATGTCCAACAAGCGCACCACTCACCAAAGATAACGTTACTAAGGGAAAATTTGATGTTTTTAATGCCATGTCAACACCAATCATAAATACCACCAGTCCCATGACTTTCATGAGATAACTTTTAAGCTCTCTGCTGAGTTTTCTGCCAGCCATATACCCGATAAATCCCATAACTACAATGGAGAGAGTGTTTATTATTGTTCCAAGCATTAAAGCAATTTGATTTCCTCCATTATAAAAGCTTTAACAGTTTCATAAATCTCTGAGCATCATCAAACATATGTACATTGTTGAACATAACATAACATTCTCTGTGTCTTTCAGCCTCTTCAGCAAGCCATTCAAGCTCGTCCTGAGTGTATTTATGCTTGTAATTGAATCCATGAAGTCTGAAATACTTCAATTCCCCCCACACACTTCTTCCTACAAAGGGATCAGTAACATGAACCAGATTCAATTTTCCACAAATCTCCCGTATACCCTCTTCGCTCCATCCCCTGGGTTCCCAGCAGAAAATAAATCCATCCTTCTCAACAGAGCTGAAAAACTCTCGCATATTCCTCTTGTTCTCACTGCTTTCCGAAAAGGATCTCGGTGTTTGGAAGACAATGATATTTGAGTTGAGTATTTCAGCAATTTCTCTTGTTTTTTCCCAGGCATGGAAAACAGCCTTGACAGGTTTGAAAAACCCACCATCGTCAATACCCAGTCTTGCCTTTCTGTAAGTTGGAGAGGATGGGGGGTGAGTTATAACCTGAAAAGCCTTAATTGTGAATTCAAAATCAGTTCCAGCTACCATTCTCCATCTTTCTGCTGTTTCAGGCTCAGGAGGTTTGTAAAATGTTTTTTGAACCTCCACTACCTTGAATGTCTTCACATATTTCTGCATTGCAACCGGAAAGCCACAGCACCCAACTTTAATCATCATTAATTATATTTCCGTCATTCGATAAAACAGTTTTGCAATAGAGCCGATTACTGAAGTCTGGTCAGTCTGTAGTGTCTGGACCTCTCTTCGCTTTTTTTATTTCCCGAATACCCCATCAAAATGTTTAAAAATTGCAAGTCACTTAGCGATTTAAAAGCCGGGGTTGCCGAGTGGTAAGGCGGTGGCCTGCTAAGCCACTGGGCTCTGCCCGCGTGGGTTCGAATCCCACCCCCGGCGTGCTGATTTTTAAACTCCATCAAGCAATAAAACTGAAACAGATTATTGCAAAATGATTCTTGGAGAGACGGTGTGAAAAGATTCCGCTACCTGAGATCTTTTTCAGCTGGGGCAATCATCTCACGTTCTCTATTTCTGTCATGAGTTTGTAATGCTTTAGACTATGTCTGAACGACTATTCCTCCCTTATTATTCTGAATCTGACAGTATTCTCCGGATCAGGACACTGAAGGATCTCTACCTGATTTATCCAGTCATCCGGAGGAGTTTTTCTGCAGGCTGGTGTTAGATAGGGAATCAGTGCTGAGAAAGCATACATGCATATTCTGCCTCTGATAACTGGCTCATCCACCTCGATCACATCTCCCTTGCTGTATCCGGCATGGCAAACACCATTCACCTTTTCAACGACAATTTTCAATTTTCTCATGTTTTCAGTTAAGAATGTACGGGATATAAACCATCCGGTGTTAGAAATGCTATGTTTGGAAAGGTTATGCTCAGCATAATCACTTTCATAATGTGCTGATCCATTTCCAGCAAAAATCCACACATCGATAGTGTTGATTGGAGACAGGAGTAAGTAATCGGTCGAACATAAGTTCGATAATTTTTTAATCTTTCCTGGATAATCGATTACATGGAGTCTGCGCTTATTGTCGTCGACATGCAGAAGGATTTCTGCTATCCTGATGGAAAGCTGTTTGGAGGTGAACACCTCTCGAGAATCTTCGAGCCGATTGCTGAAGCCGTCAGCGAGGCAAGGGAAAAGATGTCTGTCATTTTCACCCAGGACTGGCACAGGAAGGATGACCCTGAGTTCAAGATATGGCCGGAGCACTGCGTAGCGAATACTGAGGGAGCGGGAATAATAGACGAGCTTGAAGTGAAGGACGAGGACCATATCGTCAGGAAGCGCAGGTATTCAGCTTTCTTCGGCACTGATCTGGACTTAACTCTCAGAGAGCTTGGAGTGGAAAAGCTCTACCTGACAGGAGTTCTGACCAACATCTGTGTTCTCCACACTGCTGGAGATGCGGTTCTTAGAGGCTACAGGGTTGCAGTAATAAAGGACTGCACTGCAGCCTTGAACGACTACGATTACGAGTATGCTCTAAAGCATATGGAGAACGTGTTCAGCGTGGAGATCACAGCCTTGAACGACTTCTTGCGAGGGTTGTGATTACCGAAAAAGCAACTGCTACGGGTATGGAGTAAATCAATCGTACTCCGATGTAGTGCAGCACAAGGAAGGTGAAGAAGAAGCTCAGTACTGCTGTTCCGGCTATCGATGACCTCTGGAGGCTCGACATCAGCTCCTTCTTTTCTCTTTCGTCCATGGTTTTTCCTGAGCGGATCTGGGATTTATAGGTTGGGATTTCTGGACTGGGTTATTTCTGTGAAAAATATCCTGCAACCTCTTGCTCTCTGTGTTTAATGCAGCAGTGTTTACTGAGTCTTTCCATGTAAAAAACACAGTTTTCTGTTTCTGGCTTTGACTGAGTAGACCCATCCTCCTCCACCAGAGCCGTTGACAAAGTCTAACATCACAGCGGCACTGATTTTTAATATACCAGTAGCATTGACCTTGGCTTATTTTGCTCTCAAATATCTGACAGAAGGTGTGCTGTGGGATGATGAAGTCTCTTCCCTTCTTCTTTGCAATTGGCTCTTTTGTTGCTGGTAGCAATCGCAATTTTTGTGGCATGTGGTAAAAAATAATCCATGAAATAATCAGCGGTGAAGCAGAAAAGCTTGGAATTGATGAAGTTCCGGTTGCCTTCAGATTTGAAAGCTTTCCTGGTGCTGAAAATGTGAAGGAGGTGAGAATTGCTGTTAAAAAGAGA
>JALURI010000134.1 GCA_027016965.1 Geoglobus sp. | reverse complement strand
GATATAAGGTGTATAAATAGCCGCGTAATAAACCGAATTTTGAATTCTTTTAAAGGAACGCGGGGAGAAGTTGACAAAAAAGGTAAAGCTCCATTTACGGGAAGGTGACTGGCAGAGGAGAAGATTCACCAAATCCATGATGCAGGGAATAAATGAATCACGCTTCTGATGTTTTAATAAGTGGGGAGAGAGAGGAGGTGCGTTAACATCGAAATTAGGTTGTGGATCAGCAGTAACAGATCGGTTTAATGCCGTTTTTATGGCATGACACCTTTCAGGGTGTGGAGCATGAAAAATCCATTGTTATCCTTTTAACTATTTTCGCCATCTCTCACGAGTCAGGACGGGCTTGGATGAAGGCTCCGGGGATAGGATGGGTCGGGTAGGTGGAGAATTTCCGATTTATTTAACGATTTATTTAACACAACCCTGATACCTCAGCCAGTCTGGAAACTGCCAGAAGATTTACTGAAGAAGCTCGGAAAGCTTATTGAAATTTACTGTGAATCAACCCTTACGGTTCTTCCTGTAAAACTTCAGGAGAAAGCCGTTAGGAGTGATGTTCTCAACAATATCCCACTCATCTGCAAAATACTTCCCGTAGATGTAGGTGATGTGCCTCGCTAAAAACTCGCTCACCTCTCTGTGCCTCATTGTATGATAGCATAGCCACTGTATCCAGTTCTCTCCCTTTGTAATCTCCACGTAGTCGACTCTGTTCAATGCCTTCCAGCCACTTTCAACAGTTCTCAGAAACTCCTCAAGAGTTGCCTCCTTTAATGGTTTTTTCAGATACCATTCCACTGCAGTTTCCATCATGCTCTCCTCAACAGCCCTCTTTCTGTCTCCCAGCACCAGATACAGGTACTGGTTTTTACCGCAGGCAGTAAAATCAAGGCTTCTTATCAAATCCATGAGAAGTCTGTCATTCTCGCTCAATCTGTTCAGACCGCTGTCCATCTGTTTTAAAGCCTCTTCAATAACTTCATTCATTCCACCGTATTTCGAACGGTACTTCTCGATGATTTTGAAGGCATTATCGCTGAGAGTTGTTTGCAATCGCCTTTTTGGCATGATTATTAATTTACAAACAAATTCAAAAGGTTTTCGGAAATATCGCAAGTCATTTTCTCAATATAAATCAATTTTCAAGCTCCAATTTACAGACAGGCAACTTTCAGGGAGTTTTACGACCATGAGCAAAGCATGCTCAAAACGCTGAGTCAAAGGATTTGTATTTGCTCATAAATAATTGTTATAGAAGTTAATGAGGAGGTGGTAGCATCTCTTTTGTGATAAAAGAAGGTGAGCTGGCAGGGTGGCCAACTTACAGCTTTGCAATCAGGAATCTGCCTGAGGAGATGGCAAGAGCAGATACTGTGAAGGAGGCGGTTGAATCTGCTGCCGAGCTTAAAGGAAATAAGGACTACGCAATTTTTGCAGATACCGGAGAAAGGATGAGTTACGAGGAGCTGAACAGGGATGCCAGCAGAATAGGAAATGCTCTGATGGATTTAGGCGTTAAGAAGGGTGACAGAGTTGCTCTTTACCTCAGAAACTCCCTCGATTACCTTCGCTGCATTTACGCATGCGCCAAAACTGGTGCTGTGGAGGTGCCTGTAAACTGGTTCTATCGCGAGTTTGATGCCAGGCACGTTATCGGCAACAGTGAAGCGTCTACAATAATAGTTGAGGAGGACTTGCTTCCCATCGTTGAGAGCATAAAGGACAAGCTTCCACATATGGAGAGAATAATCGTCAGGGGCGATTCATCAGAATACACAACCCTCGACCAGCTTGACAGCTCAGCGAAGAATCCGGAAGTTAGCGTTTCGAAGGATGATCCTGCTGCAATAATCTACACCTCGGGCACAACTGGCCTTCCAAAGGGTGCTGTTTTGTCCAATTACTCCTACACCCTCTCCGCAAAGGCGATAACGCTGTGGATGATTGGTGAAGAGGACAATGATTACACAGGCCTGCCTCTCTTCCACATCAACGCCCAGATCTACTCAAGCCTCGGCATGATGTTTGCAGGCGGAAAAATAACCCTTAGAAGTATTTTCTCCGCATCGAAGTTCTGGGAGGATATTTCAACATACAACGCAACAGCCTTCAATCTCCTTGGCTCTATGGCTAACATACTCCACGCTTTACCGCCAAGCGAATTCGAAAAGGGCAATCCGGCAAAGTATGTGATCATAGGCGGGATGCCAAAAGAAATATGGCTGAAGTTTGAGGAGCGCTTTGGAGTTGAGGTGCTTGAGGGCTACAGCCAGACTGAAGAGCCTTTGCCATGCCTGAATCCGCCTCATCCATACAAGAAAATAGGGAGTTTCGGGGTTCCAGTTTTCCCCGATATAGGCCATGAGGTGAAGGTTGTTGATGAAAATGGCAATGAGGTTGAACGTGGAAAGGTTGGTGAGCTTATAAGAAAAAGCCCTGCCCAGATGCTGGGATACTGGAAGGATGAGGAAAGAACAGCAGAGACTATTGGAAATGGATGGCTCTACAGTGTAGATTTCGTAACGATGGATGAAGACAGCTACCTCTACTTCGTCGATAGAAAGAAGTTCATAGTCAGGAGGAGTGGGGAGAACATAGCCAGCTGGGAGATTGAGGATGTTATCAAGAGTCATCCAAAGGTTCATGATGTTGCAGTTGTGCCGGTTCCCGATAAACTCAGAGGGGAGGAGATAAAGGCATTCATCAAGCCCAAGGACGGGGTTGAGATAAAGCCTGAGGAGATAATAGAGTACATGGCGGGGAAGGTAGCATACTTCAAGATCCCTCGCTACATAGAATTCGTTGAGAGCTTCCCCTACACGCCAACAGGCAGAATAAAGAAG
The DNA here is from genome assembly GCA_027016965.1 of Geoglobus sp. The sequence goes on along the minus strand of JALURI010000134.1, from coordinate 1,364 downwards.
TGGCAGCTCAGGGAGGAGGAAAGGGAGAAAGAGGAGCATGGATGGGACAGAGATAAAGAGATTCCGGACTGGAGAGAGCGCTTCGGAGCAAGATAATTGTACATTCTGAATGTTTTCTCCGTCACATTTTTAACCAGTATTTTCCTATTTTAAAGGAATGTCTTTCACTGCACTGAGAGAGATAGCTCACGAGATTGCAAAAACTGACAGAGCAGACAAGAGGGAGGTAGCGAAGATTAAAAAGAGGATTGCCAAAAAATACTCCCTTCCCACAATACCATCAGATGCAGATATCCTGAAGGCAGTCAGGGATGAGCCTGTATATAACAGACTCAGGGAAATCCTGAGGTTGAAGCCTGTAAGAACCATAAGCGGTGTTGCAGTTGTTAGCGTTATGACCTCTCCAGCAAAATGCCCCCATGGCAAGTGCATCCCCTGTCCCGGAGGTGTGGAATTCAGCACTCCTCAGAGCTACGTTGGCCTTGAGCCTGCTGCCCAGAGAGGAGAGCAGCATGAATATGATGCTTTCAAGCAGGTCTCTGCCAGGCTCAGGGAGCTAAAGGAGATAGGCCATGACGTCGACAAGGTTGAGATTATCGTGATGGGGGGTACCTTTCCTGCAAGAGATGATCAGTACAAGATGCGCTTCATTCTTGGAATATACTCAGCCATGAATAGCTTTGAGAGTGAGGAAAAGCACTATACTGACTTGGAGATAGCAAAAAAGGATAACGAAAAAGCAAGGGCGAGATGTGTTGGCATGACATTTGAAACAAGGCCCGACTATGCCAGAGAGGAGCACATAATCGAGATACTCAGGTTTGGTGGTACAAAGGTGGAGCTCGGAGTACAGAGCATATACGACGATGTGCTTGAGAAAATTCAGAGGGGGCACAGTGTCGAGGACGTGATTCTTGCTACCAAGCGTTTGAGGGACTCAGCTTTCAAAGTCGGGTATCACATCATGCCCGGACTCCCGAGATCTGATTTCAGAAGAGATCTGAAGATGTTTAAAGAGCTGTTCCAAAATCCCGATTTCAGACCAGACTACCTGAAGATCTATCCAACCCTCGTCGTTAAGGGAACAGAGCTTTACGAAATGTACGAACGGGAAGATTACAGGCCTTATACCACTGAGGAGGTTGTTGAACTGATTGCCAGAGCCAAAAGATACATACCCGAATATGTGAGAATTCAGCGCATACAGAGGGATATCCCTGTTGAAAAAGCCATAGGACTTGACAAGGGCAATGTGAGGCAGATGGTGCACGATAGATTGAAGGAGCTTGGTTATTCCTGCAGGTGCATAAGGTGCAGGGAAGCCGGCCATAAGCTTAAGGCATACAGGGAGGGAGATTTTGAGG
>JALURI010000133.1 GCA_027016965.1 Geoglobus sp. | reverse complement strand
ACACAGATGCAATGAAAGCAATAAGAGGCAATGGAGGGTATATTGTGGGCCCATTTCATGTTAAAAATGGAAGCGAGCTGTGGCAGGTTGGATTTGACAGAAAGGTCGATGTTGAGAACGCTCTCAGAGAACTTGAGAAAAACAACCAGTTTGTTGTCAAGAACAGAAGCAGAATAACGGTGGAAGATCTTTCGAGAATGATAAGTCATTCATCGGTAATCACAGATCTCCTGAGAGCTATTGACAGCCTGACTCCAACAGAGAAATCAATTCTCAGCGCAGCAATAAAGCACGGTTTTTATGAAAACCCTAGAAAGGTCAATGTTACCAAGCTTGCTCGGGAATTTGGAATATCAAAGTCAGGAATTTCTAAAAACATCAGAAGGGCTGAAAGAAAGATACTCACACATATTGGAAAAATTATCTCCCAGAAACAACTCTGAATTGAACATACAGGTACGCTCTTATGATGTGAACATGTTAACTCCACACTTTAAATCATGTTGAATCCTGCTATTTCTGGAGGTGGTGGATATCGACCTCAGAGGAAAGGTTCTGGTTTTTAATGGGGCAGTGATGTTTCTTATGCTGCTGGCTGCATTTACAAATTCATGGCAGGTTCTGGGATATCTTACAGGTCTGAGTCTCACATTATGGCTTGTAACAGGCATAATGAGGGAAAGTGATCCTGGACCTGGAGTTTGGGTTGGAGCAATGCTGTTTGCGTTCTGGGCAATCTGCATAGCCCTGATTTTCAAATACTGGGCAGAGTTCAGAGGGCAGTTTCCGGAGTTTACAATAGCAGGGATGCATCCAGGATTCTTTGTGCTGTTTCCGGTCATGTGGCTTTTGCTCTTCATTCCTGGAACCCTGAGCTATGCTTTGTTGTTTGACAGATGGATTCTGAGTGATGAGGTATGGACTGATTTCAAGAGAAAGGTTGAGGACATGAAGAGAGGTGAGGGCAGTGAGTAGCACCATCACTGTTGCAGTTGTGATAGGGTATTTTGTCCTGACCTTTGCCATCGGTGTATATGCTGTAAGGAGAGTTAAGACAGCCGAGCACTATTTTGGGGCTCACAAGCTTTTTGGTGCGATAGTTACTTCAGTTGCTGCATTTGCATCCATTATGAGTGGTTTTGGATTTGTAGGTGGTCCGGGGCTTGTTTATGCTCTCGGTGCAACATCTCTCTGGATAACACTTGCAGCACCTCTCGGCTTTGGATTGGGATGGTTCATAGTTGGAAAGAGAATCAGGCTGATTGCTGAGACAAGACCTGTTGCAACTCTCCCTGACATTGCAGCAGCGAGATTCAAAAGTGAGGCTGTAAGGGGATTGCTTGCAGCAAGCTTGGTTCTTGGAGTTATTGCATACCTCGGCACTCAGGTGATGGCTGGAGGATATGTGGTCTCAGGCTTGCTTGGGGTGGATCTTAAGACCGCCATAATAATCATCTTTGGCATAACCATGATCTATACAGCCATAGCCGGAATGGCAGCAAGCATTCTCACAGACTTCTTCCAGGGTCTTGTTATGCTCATTGCTGCCATTGGTGTTCTGATTTTTGCACTGATCATGACAGGAGGCACTGAAGGACTTTTCACAACCATAGGTCAGAAGGACCCGATTCTGATTGATCCTCTTGGAAAAGGCACATGGGTTCTCGTGCTTCTCTGGTTCTTTGTGTTTGCCCTTGGAGGACTTGGACAGCCCCATCTTGCCACAAAATTCTACGCCCTCAGAAGCCACAGAGACCTGAAGTGGGGAGCTCTGATCAGCGGTGGGAGTTACATGCTCTCAAGCCTGCTCTGGATATTTGTTGGCTATGCAGCACTCTGGCTCGTTATAGGGGGCAAGATTCCTGTCCTGCAAAAGCCCGACCAGGCAGCAATAGCTTTTCTTGGTCAGCTGCCTGTGTGGATGAGTGCTGTTGTTTATGCTGGTCTGCTTGCAGCAATAATGTCAACTGCAAGCGGATTCATAGCCATAGGCACAGCCGCGATTGTAAGAGATATCCCGATGGCTCTCGGAAAAGAACTTGAGCATTCAAGACAGGTGTGGTGGGGGAGAATTGTCACAATACTGCTTACAGTATTTGCTGTCATCTTCGGCTACTTCGGAAAGTATTTGGTTGCAATTCTCGGAGCACTCGGATGGGGATACTTTGCATCTGCAACACTCCCACTGCTTGCTATAGGCCTGAACTGGAAAAGGGCTACAAGAGAGGGAGCAGTAGCAAGCCTGGTAACTGCCCTTGTTCTGAACATAGGATTTCTCTTCTACGAGAAGGTACTTGGAATGAAACTGCCATATGCAATGCCGAGCTATGCAGTTAGCATAATTGCTGCACTGCTCGTGATGATTCTTGTTTCCCTCGTTACAAAGGGTGCTGCCGAGGATGATCTTGATCCTGACATAAGGGCAGCAATTGAGGCGTGAAATTCAGGAACTTTTTTACTTTTTTATTCAGAACTTCCAGGAGTGATGTTCGGAGGTGGGGATATGAGAGACTATTTTGAATGGACTGAAGAACTTTTCAGCCCCGGAAAAGAATTTGAGAAACCTGAAGCTCTTGAAGGTATCAGAGTTCTTGATCTGACAATGGTGATACATGGTCCTGAAACTGCATCTCTCCTTGCAGAGTTCGGTGCTGAGGTAATCAAGATAGAGCCTGTAAGGATGGGTGATCTGATAAGGAGCGTAAGTCTGTGGGCAAGATTCTGGAAAGAGAACTCTCTCGGAGCGATGTGGGTAAACAGAAACAAGTACCATGTTGCAATAGATCTTAAAACTCCAAAGGGAAGAGATCTCTTTTTAAAGCTTGTTGAGAAGAGCGATGTGATTGTTGAGAATTTTAGACCCGGGGTCATGGAGAGGCTTGGTCTGAGTTACAGGCATCTCCGGGATGTGAAGCCTGACATAATCTACATCTCTCTCAGCGGTTACGGACAGTGGGGGGAGAGGTGGGACTGGCCAAGCTTTGACGCAAGCGGTCAGGCAATGAGTGGCGCTTCAGCAGTATCGGGTTATGAGGGTAGAGTTCCATTACGTCTGCCTCATTACCCCGGAGACTTCATTAACGCAACTGTGGGCTTCATGTGTGTTCTTGTTGCCCTATATTATCGAGACAGAACAGAAAAGGGGCAATACATTGATATCAGTCAGGTTGAAACCCTGCCAAGGATAATGGATGCAGTGTATAGCTATGTTGCTCTGAAAAATCAAAACAGACCGAGAATGGGAAACAGGGATCCAAATCTCTCGCCAGCCAACGTATATAGAACTGCAGATGGAAAGCTTGTGACGATATCTATCCTTTCCCAGAAAGAATTTGAAAGTCTCTGTAAGGCCATGAACTCAGAGTACCTACTGAATGACGACAGATTTTCAACAACATCTGCAAGGCTCAAAAAAGAAAATGCAGATGAGCTTGACAGGATGGTTTCAAAATGGGTAGCTGGAAGAATCCTGGATGATGTAATGGAAGCGGCAAAGACTTACGGGTTCTCGGCATCTCCTGTAAGGAGGAGTTTTGAGGTGTATCACGACGAACATCTGAGAGACAGGAGGAGTGTGTGGATATATGACGATCCGCTTTTTGGGGATATGGTCTCAGCCGGAAATCCATTGAAAATGAGCAGAACGCCTGCAAGGATAAAATGGTCGGTCTATCCTGTTGGGTACCATAATCGCTATGTCCTCAAAAGGGTGCTGGGCTTGAGTGATGATGAAATTGATGGACTTTTGAAGGAGGGTGTTATCTCTTACTGGGCTGACTTCATTGGCAGAAAACCTCCTGCTGACTTTGACCCTGAGAAAGATCCAGTTTTCATCTGGTGAGGTGGTGTCAGTGGAGTGGGTTGAATATGCCAAGAAGCTGACAGATCCTGAAATTGCGAGATTCAGAGATGATGCTCTTGTGGATGTTGTGGTTCTGGACATAAGCAACTCATCACCACCTGCCCACATAGCATCGTCAATTCTTGCCGAGTTTGGAGCGAGAGTCATCAAAGTTGAGCCTCCTGGAGGAGATCCGCTTAGAGAGATAACGCCCTTCGGTGAACATTACCTCAGAAATACAGGTCTTAACTTCCTGATTGAGGGGAGAAACAAGGAGTTCATAACTCTGAATCTGGAGAAGGAAGAAGGCAGAGAGCTGTTCAAAAAGCTTGCATGCAAGGCTGATGTTGTAATTGAATCATTTCCGCCGGGTTATGCTGACACAATAGGAATAGGTTACAGACAGCTCAGAGGAATCAATCCTGAGATCATTTACTTAGCATTTTCAGCCCACGGTCATTTTGGGAGAGATGCAAAAGAACTTGCAAACATTCCTGACTCGAATCTACTTGGTCTGGCAAACTCAGGGTACATGCATTCATGCAAGGAGCTGGATGAGGCTGGAGAGCCCTACAGCCTGCCAACCGCTCCGGGATTCTGGATGGCAAGCTATTTTACCGCAATCTATGCTGTTTCAGGGATTTTAATTGCTCTGATTCACAGAAACAGAACTGGAGTGGCTCAGATGATCGATATAACCTCAACAGAGGTGATGATGAAGATTACGATGGAGCTTCAGTGGATCCATTTCTTCAAAGAGCCTGTTGAGGTTGGTGTTCTGCCTCTTGATGCAGGAGTTTTCAGCTATGCATACTATGAGGTTAAGGACGGCTACGTTTTTGCATCAGGCTACACAGATGATAACTTCAGGGCTCTGGTTACCCAGATAGATGCTCCGGAGCTCATGGAAAAATATCCAACAGTATTTGACAGAACACCTTTGGAAAAACAGAAGCAGGCTTACAGGGACATTCAGAATGCCATAAAAAGGTTCACATTTGAGGAGCTGGTAGGAAGAATGTTTGAGTGGAAGAAGAAGAGAGAGGAAGGGACTGCAATTTACGCAAAAGTTTTAACTCCTGTGGAAGTTCTCAGGGAGAAATACTGGTGGAACAAGGCTATTTTCAGAAAATACAGGGATAAAAAATATGGAGAGTTTGTTGTTGTCAACAGTCCATGGCGGTTCAGCGAAACACCTCCAAAACTCAGATGGATCTGCAAGGATATCGGAGAGGACAACCAGCACATCTATCACACGATGCTTGGGCTCGAAAAGGAGGATCTTGAAAACCTGAGAAGAAACGGGATAATCTGAAATCAAAAAAAATTTATCATTTTTCAATTATTTCCATCGTGCTTGAGCTGGTTGTAGCCATAATTCTTGAGATGATCAGATCAGAGCCTCCGGAAAAGATTCACCCAACCGTGTGGTTTGGAAGAATGGCGGAATTCCTTGACAGAAAACTCCCTGAAGGAATTTTTTCCGGAGCTCTCGTTCCAGTTTCAGCAATCTCAGCTGCGATAATTCTGGCTGAAATACCGAATTTTATCCCGTCTCCCATTTCTGCTCTGCTGTCTGGATATCTGCTTTACACGACAGTATCTATAAAAAGCATGCTGGAACATGCTGAGTTCTGCATAAAGAATGGAAGGATAAATCCAGATGGTCTGAAGAGAATTGTTGGCAGGGATCTGAGTAGTTTGAAGGAATGGCAGATGAACTCTGCTGTTATTGAAAGCATTGCAGAGAATTTTGTTGATGGAGTTCTTGCACCCCTTTTCTACTATTCCATTTTTGGACTTCACGGCGCTTTGGTTTACAGAGCAATAAACACCTGCGATGCCATGATTGGCTACAGGAAAGGAAAGTATGAGAAATTCGGAAAGGTTGCTGCGAGGCTTGACGATGCGGTTAATTTTTTACCCTGCAGACTCTCACTGTTGCTTTATCTTGTTCTGAGCAGAAAGGCGTTTATATGCGGGTTGAAAAAAAATCCAAAGCTGAATGGAAGTTCAATTTCTGCAATGGCAGGATTGCTTGGAGTTAAGCTTGAGAAGACAGGACATTACACCATAGACTGCGGAAAAGAGCCAGAGATCGAGGATGTGAGAAGAGCAATGAGGTACTTTACATCACTTTCAGGAATGGTAGTGTTAGCAGTGCTGTTATTAAGGCTGCCGGTATGAGGTATCTGTAAACAAGATAAAGCCTTACTTTAAAGTACTGAGCTGTTAAAACCAAGCAAAGATGCATTGGAGACAGAAGAACACCCAGTATACCTCCAAGAAAAACGACAAAAAGATTCTTCTCGACCACATCAACAGTTCCGGTGAAAGATGTGAGAAGCGGCAGGGCAACAGATGTGTAGCTGAGCTCAATACCTGTTGCAAAGGCAATTACAAACGGAAGAGCGAATCCGGCAATGTATGGATTGGAGAGGGTAATAACCTCATCATAAAATGCCTGTGATGCACCGCTCATTTCTATGGCATTCTTGTATATCATGACACCTATGATGAGCAAGATTATCTTGAGATCTACAGTCCTTCCGAAAATTTCAGGAATCTTTGTGTATGCTCTGTTGAATGCAATTATGCTGAGAAATGCTGCAATAAGTGCTATGAGAAGCTCTCCTGTAATTGCTGTAAAGATCACTATCACAAGCACAGGATACATGTAAAGTATCCCTCTGAAATCTTTAATCCGTTTTTCAATCCTCCTTTTCCCTAAGCCAACGATTAATGCTCCTGAAATTAGAGATGCTATCAGGATTGGATATGTTGATCCCGCAATTTCCAGGTAGTCTGCTGAAAGGATTCCCATTGCAATGATAATGTTGGGGTACAGGGGCCAGAAGGTTACCCAGACATGTCTGAACCAGTAATTGATAAAAACTGCTTTTTCAGGAGAGATCTGGAATTTTTCAGCAAGATTCTTAATCATCACAGCCGACACAAGAGCGCCTCCAGGCATTGGAAGAAGTCCAATGAGCATGGGTATCAGAGCAACGCTGAAAAATCCTGCAAATGATTCAACAGATCTGGTGATCTTTTCCATCATTTTTGTAACTTCCATTCCGTATCCTATGGAGAAAGCGAAGATGACTATGGCAATTATCTTCCATGTTGAGAGAGACGTAAGGGTGTGTGAAATGCTTTCAGGGGATGTTGTCATTGCCATGAATACAGCTCCGGCAAAAACAGCGATGGTTATCTCGAACCTGATGAGTGCGAGTATTATGAAAATAGATGCAAAAAGTGCCACAATTACATCCATGAAACCTCTGATGAATGTGTTTGCTATTAAATTTTTAGATTATCAGTGTTGCAAGTAAAAATGTGGTCAGATAATTGAAACCGGAGAATACTCCAAATAGGTATATCCCTCTCTCTCCGTATTTTCTGAATGCGATATCTATATCCCTGAAGAATTCATCTCCCATCACCATCGAGGCAACATTTTTCCATCCAAATCGAACATGGCAGCTTTCAGTTTTGCAGTTAAGGGAGTTCTTCAAGAATGCCTCAATAACATCAAGATCTCTCATATCTGCAGGCTCATATCCTATCTTTGGCGAAACTCCGGTCTTTGAGTGGTTATCAGTAGTGATTACATCTATCTCAACACCATTCTTTTTTCCAAATTTGATTATCCAGTCTCTCAATTCAGTTTCCATGTTGTTTGAATCAACCATCAGAATGGCATGTCTTTCTCCATCGAAGTCCATTATAACCATCCCAATTTTTCCACAGATCCTTTCATTTCCATAGTCAATGGATCTGTGGCAGACTCTAAAATCATGAACCTTTTCAGTTCTGATTTTTCCTGCTTCACCTATCAATGAGTAAATTTCAGCCATATCAGAGGGTGAGATCTCATATCTTTCCTCGTAAGCGCTGTGAGCATCAACAACAACCGGATTTTTGAAAAAAGTCTCAGCATATTCCCTTATCTGGGAGGGGAGATCATCCATTTTCTCCTTTCCGTGAATTATGATCAGATTGAAAGACTCGAATGGATAAACCTTGATCCAGAATCTTTCTCCTTCAACAGTGTAAGGTTTGAAAGCATCACAGACATTTAGATCCGGCTGGACGTTTACAATTGTTTCCACATCCTCTGCAGTTACTGGATTTTTTGAATGCTCGGAAACACCATGCAAAAAAAGATCGTATTTTTCCAGTGCTTTCTTGACAAGAGCCGCACCTCCAACATCCCTGAAAGGTCCGGGGTGAAATTCAGGCACAAGAATTGAGCATTTACCAAATTTTATCAGGTAAACATTTCCCGGAGAGACCTTGGAGTAGAGTTTTAGTCTTCTTTCAAAAATCTCAGAATTGCCTTTTAGCCAGTACAAAACGAAATCTCTCAAAATGTCGGCAACAACAATGTTTCCAGCCCTGTTTTTGAGAAATTTGATAAAAATGTATCCGAGCAGGATACCGCTTAGAGAGGCAGTTATGTAGGCAAATGTTCTGTGAGGAGCGTTAAATGAAAAATAAAAGTCCACAGGATGAAGCATCACAAGAATCAAAATGGGATAGACAAAATTAAATCTTTCAGAGGTGAAAAAGAGAGATATCGTGAGAATAAATGCGATAGCCGAAGGTGTCACCATGATAAGCTCGGGAGAAAGAAAGTGTATCGCAATTATGTCTCCGATCTCAATCAGAATGAGAAAAAAGAGAGCCAGAAAAAATATCCTTCTGCTGTTAAACCCTGAACCCATAATCCTGCCAAAAAGAATGAGGATTGCTATAAGTGCAAGTCCAATGAAGAAATATCTCATGGCAAAAAATGACTTACCGGAAATTCCATTCAGGTATGATGCTAGGATTATGCTTGTTACACCTATAGCTATACTGACCCTTTTCTTCGGTACAGAAAAAATTTTTGAATAAAATTTTTCAAGAATATTCTGGTCGATCATTCACCAAAATCCTGTAGAATGTCCCTTAGATATATTTTATGCTGCCCTAGCTTTCCATCATAATTCCCCGCTGAAATTTTGAGCACACCATCAATTCTGCTGACAACCTCCATGCAGACGTACATAGCTTTCTTGACATCCTGAAGCGTTGTACCGTTAATGACAATTTCTGGAATGCTTCTGACCCCGTCAGGAACCATGGAATCAGGAATTTTGTTTTTCAGGGTGGGGCAATAGTAGTGGTTTGTTGTCGGACCGATTTCTGGATATTTGGTCTCAGGTTTTGAGCCAGCTGAACAGATGTCGAATGATGTTATTATGTTGTTCATATTCTTCAAAGCCTCCACAGCAGCCTCTCCTGCCTCCAATGCTGATTCCTCGCTGTCACAGAAGAACCAGACATTTCCTCCAGCAACACCCTCAGCATAACCAATGTACCTCTCAATTATGAACTCCCCGAACATTATGGGGACTCTTATCACCTTCCTGCCCCACATCTCCTCTTCCCACTCGTACCCATCTCCGCACCTCCCTACATTGAGCTCTGCATCGAAGTGGGTATCACTTTCAGTTGCATTGAACACTCTGGTTGTTGGAACAACAAGAATTCCCTGCCTGATTCTCTTGCTCATCTCTCTCATCAGCACACTCTCAAAGTTCTTGCTCTTCGCAACCCATATCTGTGCTATTGCTCCAATCCTCCCATCAGGTGTTTCCTGAGGTGAGACAAATTTCTCGACTCCACCTTCAGATTCTCCAAAAACTGTTGACGGCAGAGCGGTTGAGCTGTAAGCTGCCTTTTTAAGCAGCCACTTCTGCTTTGCAGTTATCAAAATTCTCGAATATATCCCATCAAAAGCCTCGCAGTATGTATCCACAACAGGCACACCATTCAATTCAAGCCCCATGATTAAAGTTGGAAATTACAATATATACTTTGCTGGAAATTCAGGTTCATTCAACCACAGTGAAGTGCACAACCGTGACAAATTCCTCTTCATTGACATTTCCGTAAATCATCTTTAAAGCATCTATTAGCTCTTCCCTACTTTTAAATCCATCGAGAAGGGCGTCGATGTCAGTGAGCTCCTTCACCCTTTTTACAATCACCTTGTCAACTTTTGCCCTTGCAAAAGGCTCATTATCGACTGTTAAATCGATTACTCTTCCAACAGGATACCTCTTTATTCCTTTTCTTATTGTTGTCACCTTCTTTCCGTTGACTATCGCACTTACATATTTGGAATCAAAGTTAATCCTCCTCTGTTCCATAATACCACTCCCATACCTTTTTAAGAGCCTTCATCATCCTTCTGTAAGCTCTGCCTCCATCAACATCTCTCCAGCTCCTCATCATAAGGCATTTGGCAACCAATACCTTCTCTTCATCCTCCTCTAAGTTTGCTTTTGATGTTTTTGTGTAGTAATACCTGACAAGGGGCCTTGAAATGTCTGAAATGTACTCAAAAAGGCTGTGTCCCTGAAAGTACTTCTTCATTCTTCTTTTTTCCACTCTCGTATATTCTGGCTGGAGTACATTCACATCTCTTTTGAGAGAATTCAGCAGTCCAGTGGCGGTTTCAATTTCAATATCTTTCAGCTCATCCCCCAGATATTCTATCACCCTTCTTACAAATTCGGAGTTTATGATTTCGATTTTTGACTCAACATGCATTTTGAAAGCTTTGAGTACAATAACAGTGTACTCTCCTGAAACCTCATTTCTCTGAGGTGTGATGTGGACTGGAACAAATCCGTTTCTCGTCCAGAATCTCAGAAGTTCAGGTGATACTCCAAAACCACTTCCTGCCCAGTCCATGTCCCTTCTGGCAGCCCACTCAACAAGCATTCTGAGGGCATAGCTCCCGATACCCATGTCCATCAGCGATGGGTGAGTTGCTATCCTCACAATCCTGACTCCCTTTAATTCCGGAAACTCATAATCCCAGTAGTGTTTCAGAATGAGATCGGGAATTATCTGACCCTTGGGTTTGTACCCATCTGAAAGTTTTCTGATTGTTTCTTCATCCATTCCTCCTTCTATGGCAATGTGGAGAGCACATACAGTTTTGTCATTTGCCTTGACTCTGAGCGGTATGTGATTTGGCATGTCGAGAAGTATGACCAGATCAGATGGGCGGTTCCTGTAGTGGGCAAGAACGTAAATTCCAAAAAACTCTCTCAGGAGGTTATCATTTTCGATAAGCTGATCCTTGTCTATTTCTTCAAACTCAAGTTCACCATTCTTCACCTTCTCCACATCATTCAGATCCAAATCGGCTGGCTGAGCACTGAGCAGAAGAACGTCATAAAGCCACTCCTCAATTGGATCGCCGGATCCATACCTTATGGGCTCCTTGAGTTCGATCTTCTCGACTTCTGTTCTCTCATCTGATTCAAGCTTTTTCAGAAATCTTATGGTGAATCCTCTTCCAGTACCTTCATAACCGTGTATTGTAGATGAGAACACTGCATATCTGACCTTATCTACTATTTTGAAAAGCACTGGAACATCTACACCTGCTGCCTCGTCAATTATCACAACATCAGAATACTCTCCCTCAACCATCGCTCTTGCCGGAACAGCATACTCAACCCTGGCAAACCTGCTGTTTATTACAGTTACAAGGTCTCCACTCTTCTTTTCTGTAAAGTTTTTCATTCCCTGTCTCACAAGAGCTTTCTTTAGGAATTCAAAGTAAACCTGAACTGACTGAGGGTTTGGAGCAACAAGCAGAATTCTCACAGGCCTTTTCAGTATTCTTTCAAGTTTGGAGATTATATGGGGCGTTACAATACCCAGAACCGCAGTTTTTCCTCGTCCCCTGTTGGCAGTTATAACAACAGCCTTTTTTTCTCTGTTCTTCTCAAAGAAGTTTTCAAAAAGTTCAAGAACCCTTACCTGATCCTGGGTTGCACAGAGCTTGTAAAGCTTTCTTTTTATCTCCTTTTTCTCTTCAGGAATCAGTATTTTCTCCCTTGATTCAAATTTCTTTTCAAAGTGATACCCTTTTATCAGTTTTCGCCTGTCGGCGTCGAAGATAATTATCCCCTCTGCACCCAAGGTCTTTTTTATAAATCTGCGGTAAAATCTTGGTTCGATGTCTTCAACAATATATGGTTCACTTATCAGATCCTCATGCCACCTTCCTTTCAAATTATTCCATTCATCCAGTGGAGGAGATAGTGCGATTATAATCCCACCTTCCCTAACTGTCTCAGCAAGAATTCCGAGATCATTTGGATGGAATCCTTCCGTGAAATCAATTATAAGATCATCATAGGTCTGACCAAGTGTTCTGACACTTTCCCTGTAATGGATAATCTCTCCATCCAGATACTTTTCAGCAACCTCGTTAAACCTGCTTCTTCCTGCTACCAGCAAATTTGAAGTTTTTTTTCCCTGATGCTTCAAATGATGTCTGTAGACCTTCCTGACAAGCTTAACCACTCTTTCATTGAGCTCATGTGAGCATATAACAACCATATATCTGTGTCTGTTTTCTGCTGCAGTTTTTGATGCTTTCTCGATCTCGCCTATCAGATCTCTTACTGTCATTTTTACATCATTTACCTGTCAATCAACCCTGAAATAATTGGGTGCTGTTTCCAGTGCTCTCGCAGCAAGCTCTGCTGAGAGATCCACGTCTTTTAAAGATATGACCTCAACAGGAGTGTGG
>JALURI010000132.1 GCA_027016965.1 Geoglobus sp. | reverse complement strand
TTACTGGCTTTCCTAATATTGAAAGAACAAATAACACTGAGACAAGGTATAGCTATTATACTGGCACTGGTTGCTATGGTCTTGTTTTCATCGTAAATTAACTCTCTGGTTTAAATTTTTTCTTACTGTTTTCCATGAGAATCGTATATATTTCATAAAATTTCCCTCTTCCAGACATTTCACCAAAAACTCTCTTGTTTTTGGATCTGCGGGGTATCCACTTCCAAAATCAACACCGCACTCATTTTTTATCATCTCTATTCTCGCATCTCTTTCAACCTTAGCTACTATGGAGGCTGCCATCACAACAGTAATCTTTTCATCAGCCTTGTGAAGAGAAAAAACTCTCTTCCCACAGCTTTCTTCAAGTCTCACTCTAAATCTGTCCATGTTTACGTCTGGAGAGTCGGCATATATTGCAAAACATTCAAGGTTATTTGCAATCTCAGTAAACCCATCAAGAAGAATCTCGTTTATTGTTTTCTCCCGTCTCATCTGATCTATTTCCCAGGCATTAAAAACCTTTATGGAAACATTTGCTTTTTCTTTAATAACCTCATACAGTTCTCTCCTTCTTTTTGGAGTCAATTTTTTAGAATCTCTCACACCTTCATCTTTGAACCTTTTTATAACCTCTCTCTCACATGACACCCCTGCAATTACCATGGGTCCAATAACAGAACCCTTTCCCGCTTCATCAATACCTCCGATACTCTTAAAAGCTCCAGACATCGTCTTTCCTCTGGGAATCTCTCCAGTAGATCAGCACGTCTGGAGTAATACCCTTTTCATCGTAATATTCGTCCTTAACATACACGCTCAGAACCTCACCCACAAAAAGCATGTGGTCTCCAGTTACAAATTCATCCGAAACCCTGCACTCAACAAATCCAACACACTCCTCAATAAGAGGTACCTTAATTTTTTTCGCCCTCATTGGAGTCAGTCCAAGTTGGTCAAATTTGTTAATCTTGCTTCCGCTCTGGGTACCTGCTCTGAATACGGCATCTATCATGTTTTTGTGAGGAATGTTGATTCCAAACTCCCCAACCTCTTTTATTAATCCATAAGAATGCCTTTCAGGACTTACCGCAATTGCCACCATGGGTGGATCAAAAGACACAGGTGTGCACCATGAAACTGCCATGATGTTTCCTTTATTTTCTATGCCTGAAGTTACAAGAACGGTCAATCGTGGAGAAAGAATGTGTGAAACTTTTGATGGTAGAATTGACCTCATATCATACACCCAATCTTTTCATGAGTTTTTTAAGTGGTATTTTTCCACCTCTCAGACTCTTCATCACATTTTTCATGGTCTTGTAGTATTTGAGCAGTTCCCTGACTTCTGATGGAGATGTTCCGGATCCTCTTGCAATCCTCTGGATTCTTGAACCATCTATGATTTTCGGGTTCGTTAGCTCTTCTTCCGTCATTGAGTCCATTATAACCTTGAATTTCTTCAGCTTCTCTTCTGTCGTCTCAAACATCTCGTCCTTAACATCAAGGCTGAAACCAAACGGAAGCATTTCGAATATTCTGCTCACAGGACCCATTTTTTTCATGGCTTCCAGCTGTTTGTACATTTCTTTGAGAGTAAACTTACCCTTGAGAAGAGCTTCAGCATCAATCTCTTCTTCTTTAAGGGCTTCTTCTGCCTTTTCAAGCAGAGATTTCAGGTCACCAAGCCCAAGCAATCTTGAAACAAATCTTTCAGGATCAAATTTCTCAAAATCGTCTATTCTCTCTCCCGTACCTATGAATGCAATCGGAATACCTATTTCTTTGCTTGCAGATAAGGCTCCGCCACCTTTTGCTGTCCCATCAAATTTTGTGACTATAATGCCCGTTATTCCCACTGCATCATGAAATGCTGTTGCCTGCTTGCTTGCAAGCTGTCCAATTGCAGCATCTATAACAAGGAATCTATGATCAGGGGAGAGGGCTTTGTCAATCTCAATCATCTCCTGAATCAGGTCTTCTTCAAGCGCATGTCTTCCAGCGGTATCGACAATTATAACGTTGTAGTCTTTAAGGGCTTTAAGTCCCTCTTTTACGATTTTTACAGCATTTTTTTCTCCTTTTATTCCAAAGAACCCTATTCCCTCTTTTTCAACAAGCTGTTTCAGCTGATCATAGGCGCCCGGTCTGAAGGTGTCAGCGCATATTACTGCAGTTTTCAATCCCTTGTTCCTGAAAAAAACAGCAAGTTTTGCTGTGGTTGTGGTTTTACCGCTTCCCTGAAGTCCGACGAGCATAATTTTCTGGGGTTTAAGTGGTATATCAATTCCCTCTCCTATGATTGAAACAATTTCATCGTAAAGAATTTTGATAACTGCCTCCCTGACATTGAGTTTTGATGTTATATCAGAAGAGAGAACTTTCTCCTTCAGACTTTTTGTAAGGCTCATTACGTGCCTTACATTTACATCTGCCTGAAGCAGAGCTCTCTGAACATCTCTGATAACCTCTTCAAGAAAATACTTGTCTATTTTGGTTGATCTTGCAACCTTCTTTACTATTCCCCTGAGAGCTTCACCAAGGCTCATTCTCTTCTCCCGAAATACTCCTGAGCAGATTCTACAGCTCTGGCTATTAGCTTTGACCCGTTGAGCAGATCATCAAGACTCAGGACTTCAACGGGGGTATGGATGTATCTTGTTGGTACGCCAATAACTCCGGCAGGAATTCCTGATTTGGTCAAATGGATTACAGTTGCATCCGTTGTCCCTCCCTCGGCAACCTCAAGCTGATATTTAATTCCATTCTTTTCTGCAGTCTCTTTAAGCCATTCCAGAACAGGCTTTGGGGTGATAAGCCCTTTTCCAGAAGCATCTATCACGGTTATCATCGGACCTTCGCCAAGTTTTGTATCTGAATACTTTTTCTCCATTCCCGGATGATCTGCGGGAATCCCAACTTCCGCAACAATCGCAACGTCTGGGTCTAATCCAAATGCAGAAGTTCTAGCTCCTTTAAGCCCAACTTCTTCCTGAACAGTTCCAACAGCATACACTGTTGCGTCAGTATCCATCATTTCTAAGGCTCTCAGCATCATGGCAACTCCTGCTCTATCATCAAACGCCTTGCCTGTAACACAGTTATTTGCCAGCTCAACAAGTTCTCTATCGAGAGTTATCGGGACTCCTGGTTCTATTCCCATAGATCTGGCATCATCCTTGTTCTTTGCACCAACATCTATGAACATATCTTCAAGTTTGACAGCCTTCCCCTTCTCGTCCTCTTTCATTACATGCGGGGGTTTGGAACCGATAACTCCATAAACCCTGCCCCTGGGTGTGTGAAGGACAACTCTCTGGCTGAGCGCTACCTGAGAAAACCAGCCTCCAAGTGGAGCAAATCTGATAAATCCGTTATCGTCCACGTGCTTCACCATGAAGCCGATCTCGTCCATGTGAGCTGCAATCATTACCTTGAAATCATTCCCTTCCTTAACACCAATTACATTACCAAGAACATCGGTTTCAACTCTATCAACAAGTTTCTCCAGATGCTTTATTACAACTTCTCTTACCTCATCCTCATAACCGGGGATTCCGTGGGCATTTGAAAGATCCGCAAGAATCTTTTTCAGTTTTTCCATATCATCACCTCATTCAAGCACAGAATGCTTTTTCCTCAAATCATCTTCGCTGAGATTTTTAATTTTCATGAGTTCAGCAACTATTCCATCAAGAAATATCAGTGCGGAGATCTCGAACATCGTTCCAAGCGGTGCAATGTTTCTGTCTCTATCCTTAGTTTGAGACTGCTTATCCCTGCTCTTTAGAATTATCTTTATATCAGCAAGCTTTGCAAGTTTAGAAGCCCTTCTTGATGTAATTGCTGCTATTTTGCATTTTACATGTCTTTTTGCCTTTCTTGCAAGATCTACAACTGAAGTTGTCTCACCACTTCCTGATATCGCTATCAGCAGGTCATTCTCCAGTATTCTCGGTGTAACTGTCTCACCGACAACGTAAACATTGAAACCCATGTGCATGAGTCTCATTGCGAATGCCTTTGCCACGAACCCAGATCTTCCAGCTCCGAGTATGAATATCGTCTCTGAATTCAGAATTGCATCGATGAGTGAGATTACATCTTCCACAGGAATGTTTCTGGACAATTCCTCCAGATGAGCGTTCAGATTGCTGATGAACTGTCGGAGTATGTTACCGATCTGATACTTTTCTGTAAAACTCGCCATCTCCTGACTCATCAATTTATAGGGAGGTAGAGGGGTTTATAAAAAACTTTTGAAAGCGAGTTGATAAATAAGTAAAACTTATGAAATAACCTGATAAATATACGG
>JALURI010000131.1 GCA_027016965.1 Geoglobus sp. | reverse complement strand
CTTCCTCATAGCTGAAAGCAACGACAGCAACCTTGTCATAGCCATACTTTCCAGCCAGGCTCTTCACTCCATCTTCAAGGCTTGAAATATACGGTGAGAAGTCCGCTGGTGTCTGTTCTGGATACTCGACAACCTTTGCAACCTCTATTCCCATTTCGCTGAGCTGGGGTTTAATTGCCTCATACAATCCCTTGCCCCAAGCATTTCCAATGTAGGTTATGACAACACCCTTGATTCCAGCATCTCTCAGTTCGCTTGCTATTGCCTTGCTCTGCAGGTCATCAGTTCCAACAAATCTGAATATGTATTTTTTATCTTCAGGTGTTGCAAATCCAATTATAGTTGGCAGGGCTGTTGAAGATGGCGAGACGATTATTATCTTGTTTGATGTAACGTAGTCCTTTATGTTTGCAACCTCTCCACTTCCCATTGGCCCGATTATCAGTTTGACGCCTCTACCATACAATGTCTGGGTTCTCTCAAGTGCCTGTTTTGGATCTACTTTTGTATCCTCAACATAGAACTTCACCGTGAGATCCTTACCCTTATCGGCAAAATAGCTGTTTATGTCCTCTTCAGCAATTTTCAGGGTGTTTGCAATGTCGTTCCCGTAGGTTGTCAAAGGTCCTGAAAGATCTACAAGCACACCTATGCTTACCTCTTCAGCAGAAGCCATTGGCATTACTGCCAGCAGCAGTGCAGCAATTATTACAGAATATCTCACGCTCATGATGGATAATGACCATTAATTTTTTATAAAGTTTACTGCAACTTCACCCCATGGGTGTACTTGAGGGAGCAGTAATTTACGCTAATCTTCTCACTCTCCTTGCTATTGGTCTGACTTTGACGTACATCACCACATCTGTCCCCAATTTCGCACAGGGAAGTTTTGCAATTTTTTCTTCATATATTGCGTATGTAATTTATAAACTGTTCAATTTTAGTCCATATTTTTCCATACCCTTTGCAGTTCTTTTTGGCGGGTTTATCGGCGTGATCACCTACTTGCTGGTTTTGAAACCCCTGATAAAGAGAGAAGCATCAATTCTGATTCTTATGATAGCTACGCTTGCCTGGGATTTGATACTCCTCGGCATGATCGGGATATTCTCAGAGAGTTTGTCAAAGTATTTTGGAGCTTACATTTCAAGATTCATATTTCCATACTATCTTGATTTCAAAATTGCCGGAGTACAAGGCATTCTCTTTTCATCGACCCTTGCAATTGCCCTTTCTCTCGGTTTTCTCATGTTTCTCCTTTACAAAACCAAATTTGGAATTGCAATGCGAGCATCAATGGAAAATCCGTCATTGGCTGAGATCATGGGAATCAATGTGGAGACCACAAGACTCTTTTCCTGGTTTCTGTCAGGGGCATTTGCGGGACTTGCAGGGGCTTTGCTACCATTCAAACAGGAAATTGTTCAGGCTACAGGACAGATAATAATTGTCTCAATTTTTGCAGCAAGCATTGTTGGTGGCCTGTCCTCAATATACGGTGCAATTTTTGGTGGATATCTTGTTGGGCTTTCTGAAAGCCTCATAACCTTCTGGCTCAGCAAGATATTCGGTACTTCAGTTCTTGTTTACAGCAAGGCAGTCTCTCTGGCTATCCTTGTCATAACACTTCTGATAATCCCCGGAGGACTTGTAACAATCAAATGGAGGAGGTATTTATGGCGTTCGAAGCGTTAATCAGCTCGATTTTGCTCTGGTTCGGGATATATTCCATCCTTTCACTTAGTCTCAATGTTGAGTATGGATATGGCGGGATTCCCAATTTCGGTAAGGCTCTTGCTGTTTTAGTTGGGGCGTTCACTGCCGGAGCAATTGTCAACAGGATTCTGATTGCCATGTATTCCATAGAGGGTCCAACCATAACCCAGAGGAGCGGATTCATGAAAAGTACTGTTGATTCAATCATTGCATCAAACCCTGCCTACGGGATTGGGCTTCTCATCTTCACACTCCTTCTCGCGGGAGTAGTAGGGGCTGTTATTGGTGCTCTTTACATTCTACCCAGTGCAAAGCTCCAGAGTGATTATCTTGCCATAACTCTCCTTGCAATAGCCGAGATAATGTTCATGATCGCCTATTACAACACAGATTTGATTGGGGGGTACTACGGTGCTCCTGTTCCTGACGTTCTCGCCTTCATTCCTGGAGAAATAAGGGAATGGGCATTTGTGGTACTTATTCTATTTCTTACTCTTCTTACCTATCTGTTTCTTGAAAGAACTCTGAATTCACCTTACGGCAGACTTCTGAGAGCTATGAGAGAAGACCCGGTTGCATTGCAATTCTCAGGTAAAGACATAATGTGGGTCAGAATAAAGACCCTTGCTTTCAGCACCGCAATCGCATCAATGGCGGGAGTACTTTACTCGTTCTATGCAGGAAATGTTGTTGGAGTGGTGAACTTATTTGCAAGGGTCAACTGGACATTCTTTCCTTTTCTGATGGTTTTACTTGGAGGAATGTCAAACAACAGAGGAGTTCTTGCGGGCGTTTTCTCTTTTGTTGTGATATGGAGATTGCTCGATGGATACAAGCATGAAATCGCCGAACTCCTGCATCTTCCCTTTGATGTTAACTGGCTTCAGTATATCATATTTGGAGCCCTGATGATCGGGATACTGTACTACAAACCGGAAGGAATTCTGAGGGAAAAACCAATAGAAACAGAACCGATAAAGGAATTAAAAACTAAACACTCAGAGAAAGCCTGAATGCATGCTTTGATATCCCGTAATAGTGCTTTATTGTCTCCTCAATCTCAAACCCATTGCTGAAGTAGAAATCAAGGGCTGAGCTGCTGACAGAAACATCAGCATAGATCTTTCTGAAACCCAGTTTTATTGCCTCATTTACAATTCTCTCTATGAGTGCCTTTCCAACTCCCTTCATTCTGTGCTCTTCTTTTACAATTAAACTGCCTATGTGAAAGCTCTCATCATCCCAGTAGACAACTGCAAATCCGACAATTTCCTTATCAATCTCGCAGACAATTACTTTCTTTCTGTATGGTGTTGTTGAGAGGTCTGCAAAAACACTGTAGCCAAAATGTTCGTATTCAATGAGGATTATATCTTCAACTTCATCATCTCTCATCTCTCTGACAAACAATTCTGAGAGCACATCAGACTGTGAATCGGGGTATTTAAATAATTTTTCGTGTTTTCAGTAATTTGTGTAAAAGCACTCACCTGAAACAACCTTCACAACCTTCCCGTCTCTTGCTACCATGAGTCCCCCGTCTTCATCGATTTCAACCGCAATGCCTTCAAACTTTTGATTTCCAACAGCTACCTCAACCTGTTTTCCAATTGTGTCGCTGAGCTTTTTCCATTCTTCAAAAATTTTGTGCCATCTTTCCGGGAACATCCTGAGGTAAATACCAAGATTTTTGCACAATCTGTCAAAAACATCTGTAATTCTGATTTCAGGATCAATTTCAATGAGGCTGATGGCACTGTTTTTCAGGTAATCAGGTATTCTGTTTCTGACGTTTATTCCTACACCCATTATGATTTTTGAAGAGAGTTCCTCACCAACAAACTCGCTCAGAATTCCAGAGACCTTTTTACCATCTATGAGGACATCATTGGGCCATTTTATTTTTGCATGGTATTTTTCAAGGGATTTGCAGACTGCGAGACCCCCAATCAGTGTTATTTTTGGAATCTCTGTCATCGGAATATTCAGATTGAGTGAAATGGAAAAATAGATCCCGCCTTCATCACTTTCCCATTTTCTTCCAACCCTTCCTCTTCCCTTTGTTTGTTTTTCTGCAAAGACGGCACACCTCTCATTCTCCTTTGCAAACCTATTGGTGGAATCTATCTCATGAAAGTAATAGAACTCATCAATGCCCGGAATCTCTTTTACAGAGAGTGCCATGTTGAAGGGTGATGGATCGGGTTTTTCTTTAATTCTGTACCCTTTTCTTCCCCTTTCTATACTATATCCAAATTCTTCAAGTTTTTTTGAGAACTTCCATACTGAAACCCTGCTTATTCTGTATTTTTCAGTGATCTCATCAATTCTGACACCTGTGACAAACTCCCTGTATATTTCAAGCCTTCTGTCATTCAGAGCTATTTTCATCTCCTTTCACCTACTCAAAGTTTTTATTTAAGAATTTGGGAATGAATTTCATGGCACTTGAAGACTTTCTGTTTGAAGCAGCATCCCTGAAAAATGTTCCGAGATCAGGCTGGTTCAAGGTTGGCATTGAGAATCCTGAGAGCGTTGCAGAACACTCCTTTCTTTCAGCAGTAATTGCCTTCTTTCTCGGTCTCAGGGAATATGGAAGTATGGATGAAGCCTGCAAATGCAGCGTTTTAGCACTATTTCACGATATTCACGAGTCAAGAACTCTGGACATACATCATCTGGCAAGGAAATACATTCAGGTTGATGAAGAGAAAGCCCTGAAAGATCTTCTCAATTTTAATGAGGGAAAATATGTGAAAAATCTGATTTCCAGATACTCAGACATAGTACATGATGCAGATAAAATTGAGCTTTTTATTCAGAGCAGGATCTATGGCTTGAGAGTGGAGGATGCAAAGGTTTATGGAAGCAATGTGAAAGTGAAAACAGAAGCTGGAAAGGAGCTGCTTGAAAAATTGAAAAACACAGATCCAAGGTGGTGGATGAGATTTGAGGTTCATCGCTGACAGAATGCTGGGAAAGCTTGCAACATGGCTCAGAATTTTTGGATATGACACGCTGTATGTTGGAGACTTTGAAACAGAGGATGAAGATCTTTTTTTGCTTGAAAATTTCAGAGACAGGATTCTTCTCACAAGGGACAGAGAGCTCTACCTCAGGGCAACCAAGAGAAACAGAAGGGCAATACTGATTAAAAATGACAGTGTAATTGACCAGATATCTGAAATGAGAAATCTTGGTGTGGATACTGAAATTAAAATGGACAGATGCAGTGTCTGCAACTCCATTCTCAGAAAGCCGACAGATGAAGAGGCAAAAGATGTAATGGAACAGGAAGGAATTAAAGAAGATCTCAAAGAGAGGTACGAGCTCTGGTACTGTGAAAAATGCAAAAAGCTTTACTGGCTCGGTAGCCATTACAGAAACATGGTCAAATTTCTGGAGAATCTGAAATGATTGTGATATGCCTTGTAAATACCTATGATAAGTTGAAGCTCCATGAGATTCATCTTAGAACAATAGCAAGAGCTGCACCGCTGTGCTATGCTTACGATCTCCACCTTGCCCTCTATCAGTTTGATTTCTGGAAAGGAAGAAATGAGCTCGTTGATGATGTGGTGAAATATACAACAATCGGTGAAGGGGGCAGGTATCTTGAGGATCTTTCAAAGGCTGGAAAACTCCATCTGATTGACTCAATTCCGTCTCATTTTGGTGATGTTATAGCCACAACCTCCAGACCCGTAAAGAACATACTCTCTATTGAGGATCTCAGAAAATTGAGGTCAGCATGCTTTCTGATAGGTCTTGGAAGGAAAGGACTTCCAAAAGATTTAATAAAACGATCTAAGTATGCATTAGATGTAACATTCAGGAATGTGAGTCTTGAGACTTGCAGTGCAATTGGAGCAATTGCAGCACTGGTATGGGTGGTGAGGTATGGAGGACATCAGAGTCTGCCCTGAACACGGGTTTTACAGGGGAATTGGATGTGATGTTTGTGGATTTGAAGGGGAGATTGTTATAAGAAAAGAAAGGGTTGAAAGGCTCGGCAAATTTATATCTGGGGTTCTCAGGCACTTTCCGGGCAAATTTGGACTTGAAATGGATGAAAACGGATGGGTTGATTTTGAGAAGCTCCTCAGAATAGTTTCAAGGAGATACAGATGGGCGAACAGATGGGCAGTTAAGGCACTGATATACAGTGACAGGAAGGGCAGATACGAGCTCAGGGATGATAAAATAAGGGCAAGATATGGCCATAGCGTTGATGTCAGACTAAATGACATGCCCGATGCAGATGAAGAAATACTCTACTATGGAACCAGTGAGGAAGAATCAATCAGACTGCTTGAGCTTGGAATAAAACCCGTGAATCAGACCTTCGTTCATCTTTCAACAACTCTTGAAAAGAGTGAGGAGGTTGCAAGATTGAGAACAGATGAACCGATCATCTTAGAGGTTGATGCAAAAAAGGCAAGGAAGAATGGTGTCAGATTCATCAAGGTAAATGAACACATAGTTCTGGTAAAAGAGGTACCTCCAGAATACATCATACAGGAAATAAGGCTTTAGCTTACTCGGGAGAAAAAGCTGTAACATTTACAATGAGGTGGCTCTCATTCATCTCCTGTATATATATGTTAACAGGGTGGCTGAAGGAGATATTCCCGTCAACTGAGATTTTTACAGTACTGTATCCGGCCTCAACAACGGTGTAATTACCGGTTATGAATTCGGCTGTTATGGATTTGATATATTCTCCTCCACCTATGAAGAAAGAGTAGAGAAATTCAAAGGGGCTGAAGGAATACTGTATGGTCATCTCATTATTTGTTACATTGTAACTTACCTGTCCTACGTCCCATGCCAGTACAGTTGTGGACATGAGAATCAGTGTTATTGCTGGAATCAGTGCTCTTACAAACATTGCCTATCATCATCACTTCAAGAATTTAAAACTTACTCAAAAAAAAGGTATAGATTTAAGACCCAAATGGTTTGAACATCATCCCAGATAATCTTACTCTTCAATTGTTATCGCTCCTACTGGACAGCTCTCCTCAGCCTCCTTGCAGCAATCTATGAAGTCCTCACAGCTTCCAATCACATGAGCAATCCCATCATCTCCTAATTTGAAAACCTCAGGACAGATGTCTTCACAAGTCCCGCATCCTGTACATGTGTCCTCATCAACGATAGCCCTCATCTCATCACCTGATAGAAATGTTGTATGGGGGGAGATTAAACTTTTTCCCTAAGTTTTGGCAAAAATTCCGTAGAGTAAAAATGGATATGGGTGTACCCTGCGAGAGTGTTATAAACCAAGGCACCATCAAATCCATTGGTTATTCCCTTCCCATCGGTTTTGAATGCAAATCTCGTATCTCCATCCGAAACAGCATAGCTGTAATGAAATTCGTGACCTCTGAAACTCTCCCGGAAAAATGGGTTTGGTTTTATGATCTCCCCCCTCACATATCCGAGAGCCTGAAGTTTGTTTGTGAATATGACATCAATGTCGAGAACTCCAGCCATCTTTCTCTTTCCATTTTCGCTTTCAAGGCTTCTTGCGAGAACCATCATCCCACCACACTCACCGTATATGGACTTCTCGTCTAAAGCCACATTCCTGATGAATTTCAGAAACCCAGGGAACTCATACAGCTCTGGATATCCACCTCCGATGTAATACATATCACACTCAACCTTTTCCCCCTTAAGAGGGGAGAAGAAGTGAAGATTTCCGATACTTTTCAGAATCTCAATGTTGTCTCTGTAGTAAAATGAGAATGCCTGATCGAAGGGTATGCCTATGCTCAGTTTCTCGCGATATTCATCAACCCCTTCCGTCTCACTCAACTCAATTTTTGCTTCACTCACCTCCAGAATTCCATCCAGATCTATGTGATCCTCTGCAAACTCCGCAAGAGCTTTTACATCTCTCTCGACTTCCATGCCCAGATGAAGTCCAAGATGCCTGCTTTCCATTTCAAGAATTTCCGATTTTGGCACAGCTCCAAAAACCCTGTATCCCCTTTCCTCGAAAACTCTTTTTAATTTTTGATGGAACTGTGTTGCGCTGTTGAAAATAACTCCAATTACGTTTAGCTCCCTATCGAAATTTTTGAATCCCTCAAACCCTGCAAGGGCTGAGAGAGACATTGCCTTTACGTTCATCACAAGAATTACAGGCAGATTCAGGATTTTTGCAATGTGGGATGTTGAGGAGAAAGTAGATAGTTTGTATCCATCAAAAAGCCCCATAACACCCTCAATTATCCCCACATCCTTTCCATTCATCCATTTATGGAAAGAACTCCTCACACCATCCTCACCCATCATGAATGCATCAAGATTTACTGCCCATTCACAGAATGAGTAATGTGATGGGTCTATGAAGTCAGGACCAACCTTAAAGGGCTGAACCTTTAGCTTCCTTTTCATCAATGCTGCGGTGATTGCAAGTGAAATGCTTGTTTTCCCTGATCCACTCTGGGTGGAGGAGATGACAAATGCGTGCATGATGAGATTTTCTTCATTTGATATTTATCATTGACCAATGTTTAAGGGTATGATTCTAAAATTTCCAGAACTGAAAATTTTTAAATACAGTTACGTATACGTATAAACATGAAAGTCGTGCCTATAAGACTCGACGAGAGAAAACTGAAAGAAATAGATCTTCTTGTAAAGGCTGGAATCTTCAAAAATAGAAGCGATGCTCTGAGAAAGATAATTGAAAGTGGTATGAAAGATGTTGAATCTGAAATCGAATACCTCAGGAAGATTGACAGGATTGTTGACAGAATAATGGATTCCGAACTCAATTTTAGTGGAGCCTTGAGAAAATCCCTGGAAGAGGTGAGGGACAGGTGGTAGTTTATGTCGATACCAGTGTGATAGTGGCAGCCATTGACAAAGGTGACAGTAAAAATCCATCTGCAGAAAGATTTCTTTTAATGGAAAGAGAAAAGATAATATCCCCTCTTGTTCTGGCAGAGATATTTTCGGTTGTTTCCAGAAACTATAAGAGGTTAATGTCTAAATTCGACATTGAAATTGATGATAAAGATCTTCCCATGGTTATAGCAAGACTTAGCATGAGAAAATATGGACTGAATTTGATCTATCCATTTGAAAAAGAGCTTTCCATTTTTGGAGAAATGCCGGCTGAAATAAAGTTAACGTTCATGCTTTCACATGAATTGAAATTAAGAACCCTTGATTTGCTCCATTTGAGTATTGCATGGTGCCTCAAACTGAATGGATACGATATCAATGGCTTTGCAACTTATGACAATGAAATTCTGAGAAAAGCTGAAAAGGTGAAAAATCTAACAGGTATCAGAGTGTTTGAACCCTGAACAACACAAAGAGGGGAATTTACTGCAGAATTAAACTGTTATTTTTCTCCGTTTTCCATCTCCATAAGTCTTGTTACTGCATACTCGACAGCATGGCTTATACTGGCAAATCTTTTCCTTGAAATCCCCTTTTCGATCCATCTGATAATTTCCTCATCCACTGTGATTGTCACTTTTCTTTTTTTCATATTATCCCACCCATTATACCCCATAGAAGTGCCAATAAATCAGTTTCCCTGATTGGGAAGTGTTTTATACGATTTTTTCTTATTTTGTATGTTAAAAGAAGAAGATATAGGGCGATATTATGGATCTTGAGGGTCTTGCAAAACGGTACAGGATGAATGCTGAAAAAGTCCTTCAAAATCCGGAGGCCTATGGAGACTCCATGGTGTTTCAGGCAACGATTCTTTTACAGAGAAACATTGAAAAGGCGTTGAAAGTGCTTTCTGAAAGAGGTAAAGGCTGCGTAAGCTGCATTCATTCAGAACCTGATGAAAAGGATCCAGTTAATATTAAAGCAAGGCAGTGTGAGCTTGGTAAATCCTGGGTTGGAGGTTGCAAGTTCTGGAAAAGCATCTTGGATTACGGAAATTGAGCTGGCTAAAAATTCATGATGCTTACAGCTCAAAAGCTTTAACAGCTCCCCCTAATCAGTTTTACAGCACTCAGAAAACTCTTTAGAACTCTCGTTCTGTTTCTCAGCATTACTTTCATCTGAAAACGTCTTTTTCAGCACACTCTCGATAAAGCTCAGATAATAATTCCTGCAGCATCTCCCTGATGGATTTGTAATCATACAATGCCCTCCATTCCCTATCCCCGTCATCTCCTCAACTTCTTTCACACTTTTTGCCCCCTTTCTTATAGCTTCAACAACATCCTCCTCTGTAACCTGCTTGCAGTAGCAGAGAGGTTTTGGAGACCCTATTTCCTTGAAGAAGACCTTGGTCTTGACCTCGTTAACTGTGAATGTCGCATTTCCATTAAAATACACGACCTCACAGTCAGAATTGGGACAGAAATAAAAACTTTCATCGAGCAGATGCCAGTACTCCGGGTTGACGTGGCTTCCGGCGGTTATCTTCTTCACCTTCCAGCCTTCAGTTCCGCAAACACATCTCATTCTTTCACCTCGTTCACAGCAATGGTGCTGTCTGACAGCACCTCAACAGAATACGGTCGAGGAACGCCCTTAACAACTTTTTCCTGACTGATGACTGATGGATCATAGATGACCACTGCCGTCTCCTCGGTATAGCTCACATTGGCTTCAACAACCCCGTTAACCTGCATGAGAGACTTCTCTATTGCCTCAGCACAGCTCTCACAGGACATGCCGTAAACTCTGAGCCTCAGCTCTCTAAGTTCAGATGACTGACTGAACTCTGCTTTGACTGTATCCTTTTCGGAGATCTCAGCGGTGACGTAGGGTATGACTGCGAAGTTTACTACGCCGAAGATTGCAGTAAATGTTAGCAGAGTTGTTGCTATGAATTTGCTCTCGCTCCTTACGAGCTGGGAATAGCTGCATGCACACTGATTCGCCTTCTTTCTCAAATGATATGCTATGGATAGCAGAACAAAGGCAACTCCAGCCAGTATGAAGTACGTTCTGTACGCTCCAAGAGATGCTGCCAGAGCAAAGTTACCAGCACCTATGAGAAGCAGAACCAGGGAGCCTAGACAGCAGGCTGATGATATAAAGCCTCCAAGAGCCCCTCTAACAGCAGCAATGCTTACCATATCAGACCACCCTCTGGGTCTCAGCCTTCTCCACCATCTCCTCTTTCAGCACCCCGCAGCTCACAAGCTTTCTTTGATATTCCTCCATGTACGTTTCCAAGGCGTCAAGAATTCTGGATGCGGTTTCGCTCATCCTGTAGACTCTCTTTTTGCCCCTCTGCTCCACCTCAACAAACCCGCAGTTCAGCAAACACTTCAAGTTGTGAGAGACTCTGCTTTGCTCGTATCCAAGCTTTTGGCAGATTTCTGAAACGTTAAGCTCTCCTTCTTGACGGAGGAGCATTACTATGTCAAATCTTGTTCTGTTGGACAGCACATCTGCAAAGAACTTCCATGATTCATACATCATATGACAAAAACATCATATAACGTTTCATATATTTTTCCCTCCTTAGCTGGTAAATTTTCCACATTCTCAACCACCGTAAATCAGGGTTACTGGATCCCGAATCTCTGTTCCAAGAATGAAGAGAGACCCGAGAATTATGCTGAATACACCGGTAAACAAAGCAAGATACCTGTAAACTCTCTTTCCGGCATTAACGTACCCATACGCCCCAAGAATTCCCATCAGTGTGTTCATTAAAACCAAACCGACCGCGAATGCGACTATGATTGCTGTTGCAAACTCCATGCTTTTCATCCCAGCAGTCAGCGCCATTGCAAACATGTACATCTGAGAGGGAGTCTCAGCACCTATGCCATGAATCATCCCTATGGTATAGGATGAGATGTTTCCGTAGCTTAACTGTAACTCTCTGTTTTTCACCGGTTTTCCTGTAAACTTTGCAATTGCCCAGTCAAAAACCCTTAAAATCCCGTAGTACAGCACAGCCCATCTGGGAATTAATCTGAGATGGTCGCCATGTCTGTAGAGGGAGTAAAAAACATACAGTCCGAGAAGGAGTAATGTTGCACCGACAACTCTTTCCATTACCTTATCAAAATTTGAAGGGAAAGATAATCCGATATACAAGGCAGACAGAGCAATGGCTGTAACAACACTGGCATGCCCCATGGCATAAAGAACACTCTGAAAAATACCCTCCCTTTTACTGTCCTGAATGCTGGTAATATCGAATATGGCTGCTATGTGATCCCAATCAACACCGTGCCTCATTCCTATTGCAAGGGCAAAAACTATCAAGATCTGTTCTTTTCCAACCAGCATTGTAACACCTTTTTTTAAGTATTTGTTATTTGGTGTTAAACATTAAGTCAATAATATTACAAAAGTAATTTATACTTTACGCCAGACATAAAACTAAAGATGTATGAGATATTGATTCTGAATTTAAGATAGGCATGTTAAATGGGTAAAAAACAAATTACACTATGTCGGTTAAAATATTAATATTTTAAAAGTAGAAACATTAATTCATGAGAAAATACGATCTCGTAATTCTTGGCTCGGGCTCAGCTGCATTTGCGGCAGCCCTGAAAGCTTCTGAATACGGAGCAAGAGTTCTTATCACCGAATTCGATGAAATAGGAGGGACATGCGTTAACAGAGGATGCATACCTACAAAAAATTTAATCCATGCATCCCTGATATATGAGAACTCTAAAAAAGGATTTCGGGGAGTTGAGAGTGAGGCATCTCTTGATTTTGCCTCGCTCATAGCCCAGAAGGATGAGCTTGTGGCAGAGCTGAGGAATGCAAAGTACATCAGCGTTGCTGAAAGCGATGAGAACATAGATCTTGTAGAAGGTAGAGCTTATTTTGTCTCTTCATCTGAAATAAAGGTGAATGGCAAGAAATACCAGGCGGAGAAGTTCATA
>JALURI010000130.1 GCA_027016965.1 Geoglobus sp. | reverse complement strand
TTGTTAGCAAAGCAGGAAATGATGAAAGGATTCCAACTGTCACAACCTGCCAGCCTGCAAGGCTCAGTATATCGAGCGATCTGGAGTATCTCCAAATCAGAACAATCTCAAAGGCAAATGCAAGGGCGCAGAGTAGCATCAGAACATCTCCATCTTTAACCTCTCCTGTACCTGAAAGGAGGTATATGCCTGATATTGCCAGAAAAACCGATGCCAGGTCTATCTTCTGGATTTTCTCCCTGTAAAGGATAAATGCAACAGCAGGCGTGAGAACAATATAGGCTGATGTTATGAGTCCTGCATTTGTTGCTGTGGTGTACTGCAAGCCAACAGTCTGAAAGAAATAACCGAAAAAGGTGGCTGTTCCTATTATCATTCCAGCTCTCATCTCTCTCAACTTCAAAAATGGAATAAACAGAAGAGAGGTTAGCAGAAATCTGGCTGAATTGAAAGCCAGAGGAGACATGAAGTCCAGAGCAAGCTTCACAACGGGAAATGTTGCTCCCCAGATTACCGCAACACCAAGAAGGCCAAGATCAGCGTAGATCCTTTTCACAAAACATTAAAAATATTGGAAGGGAAAAAATTAACCCCCACCCATATAGCTTCCGATGGAGCAGACCTTTCCATCAGGCTGGAACACTGATGGATCGTAGTCCACATATTCGATCTTGTAATTCTCAACAACATTCCCCTGTCTCATCATTATGGCCTCAAATGACTCGCTGACCGGCTCTTCCTTCACATCCTCGTATTCTGATGGAGAGACTGTTATCGTCTGCCTGAACTCCATCCAGTCACATCCCTCCACCATAGGCATCCCCTTTCCACCCTTGCTGTACATCACAGTTGTCATGGTGTTGCCCTCATACTTGTGTCTCATTATTACCGTACCCATCTCGTCTTCTCCCTGTGCCTCCATTCTGATCAGAAGCTCCCTGCTGTCTGCATCAAAATAATACCAGAACTCATATGTCTGGGTTGCTCCCTCAACAGTAATTGATGCAGTGCCGTGGAGCATTTTTTTGTTAACATAAAGATCGTAAAGTGTTTTGAACCCTCCTCCATACTCTTCAGGTGGCATTTTTTCTGTTTCGGAGGGTACAGGAGTTTTTTCAGGCTCTGGAGTTGGAGTTTTTACAGGAGTTTGGGTTGGTTCCGGTGTAGGTGTTTTTTCCTCCTTTTTCTCACCTCCCCCAGCACATCCTGCAACCACAACTGCAAAAATAACAAAAATCAACACCAATTTTTTCATGCTCTCACTCCCTTTGTTAAAGTATGTCACGATTCCATTATTTAAGTCTTCTGATTCGAATTTGGAAATTGATTGTTAATAAAGAGAACCCGAAAGTTTTAATGCACTTCAGAATGATCAGAATTGAATGATCACCCATGGAAAATCCCATCAGGACAATGAGATAAAAGAAAGATTGAACCCATTGCTCAAAGAGTGGTTTGAAAAAAAGTATGATGTCTTTACGCCACCCCAGAGGTACTCCATTATTGAGGCATTCAACGGAAGAAACGTGCTTATATCCTCACCAACAGGCAGCGGAAAAACTCTCGCAGCATTCATGACTGCCCTGAGCAAACTCCTTGATAGAGCCATGAAAAATGAGCTTGAGAATAGGGTGTATGTTGTTTACGTTTCTCCTTTAAAAGCACTCAACAATGACATAAGGAAGAATCTTGAGGAGCCTCTTGAGGAGATTTACGGGATTGCCAAAGAGAAAAAGATCAAAATGCAGAAGATAAGAATTGCAGTCAGAACAGGTGATACTGAGAACAACGAAAGACAGAAACAGCTCAGAAAACCACCCCACATCCTGATAACAACCCCTGAAAGTCTTGCCATTGTCCTCTGTTCCCCAAAATTCTCAAAAAATCTGGAGAATGTTGAGTTCCTGATTGTTGATGAGCTTCACTCTCTTGCCGAGAATAAGAGAGGTTCCCATCTTGCCCTTTCCATGGAAAGACTTCAGGAAATTCAGAAGGGAAAAATGGTAAGAATTGGACTTTCTGCAACAATACATCCCCTTGAAGAAGTTGCAAGATTTCTTGTGGGGTATGAAAATGGAAAGGAAAGGGACTGCATTGTTGCAGATGTCACATTTGAAAAGAAAATTGAGATATCTGTGCTTTCACCTATTTCCAATCTCTTCACTGCAACATCAGAGGAAATCGGTGAAAGGCTTTACTCAACAATTGCAGAGATGTTGAGAAATTCAAGAACCGCACTGATATTCACAAATACAAGAAGTGCAACAGAGAGGGTTGTTTTTCACCTCAAGAGATTGCTTGGTGATGACTTTCCAGTTTCAGCCCATCACTCTTCCCTGTCAAAAGAGGTGAGGCTTGAGGTTGAGGAGAGGCTTAAAAACGGGGAGCTGAGATGTGTTGTCAGCTCGACAAGCCTTGAACTGGGTATAGACATAGGCTACATAGATCTCGTTATACTCCTAGGCTCACCAAAGAGCATTAACAGGGCTCTGCAGAGAATAGGACGAAGCGGTCACAGGCTTCATGAGACAAGCGTGGGAAGAATAATAGTTGTTGATCATGATGATCTTGTTGAGTGTTCTGTTCTTGCAAGAGAGGCTTTGGAAAGACGGCTTGATAGAATTCACATTCCTGAGAAGCCCTTAGATGTGCTGTGCCAGCATGTTGTGGGAATGGCAATTGAAAAAAAATGGAGTGTTGATGAGGCTCTGAATCTGATCAGAAGAGCCCATCCATTCATAAATCTGACAAAAGAGGAATTTCTGTCTGTTCTCAGGTATCTCTCAGGAAGGTATTCAGAGCTTGAGGAAAAGCGGGTTTACGGGAAGATATGGTTTGATGAGAATGGGATGGAGTTTGGAAGAAGGGGAAAGATGGTCAGGCCCATATATTACCTGAACACAGGTACAATTCCGGATGAGGTATCCATTGCGGTTTTAACGAAAGATGGAAAGAGGGTTGGAAAGGTTGAGGAGGAATTTGCCGAAAGACTGCTGCCGGGAGATGTATTTGTTCTTGCCGGAAAAACCTTCAGATTTTTGAGAGCAAGAGGGATGAAGGTGATTGTTGAGGAGGTAAAGGATGAGAGGCCAACTGTACCGAGCTGGTTCTCAGAACAGCTGCCCCTGAGCTATGATCTTGCCCTTAAAATACAGGAGTTCAGAAGGGAAATGGATGCCAGACTTGAAAGTGGGTCTGCCGAAGAGTGGCTGAGAATTGAATTTCCCACTGACGAGAATGCGATCAGATCGATAGTGGAGTATTTCAGTGAGCAGAAACTGTTCAGCTTGATTCCCCATGCAAACAGACTTGTTGTTGAAAAGCTTGAGGAAGACAGGAACAGTTACTTCTTCCACACACTCATAGGCAGACGGGCAAACAGCGCAGTCGCGAGGGTTTTTGCATACAGAGCAGGAAAAATGAAGGACTGCAATGTTCAGTTTACGGTAAACGACAACGGTTTTGTGCTCATTCTTCCAGAAAGAAAGAAGCTCTCGGATGATGAGATAGTCTCCCTCTTCGCCACCGATGGCTTTGAAGAAGATCTGAAAAACTCTCTTCTAAAAACAGAGATGCTGAGAAGGAGATTCAGACATGTTGCTGTCAGGAGCTTCATGATTCTGAGAAACTACCTTGGCAGAGAAAAGAGTGTATGGAGACAGCAGATAAATGCCGACACACTTCTGAAACTGTTGCTGAGAGAGTTCGGTGAGAGCTTTCCCGTGATAAAGGAGACATTCAGAGAGATAATGGAGGATGCAATGGATATCGGGAATGCGCTGGAATTCCTTTCAGGGATTGGAAGAGAGGTTGAGGTTGAAATAACCAGAGTTCCATATCCGAGTCCCTTTGGACTGAATCTCTACATCATGGGAGAGGAGGATGTTGTGCTCATGGAGGACAGGAGAAAGGTCCTGAGGGAGCTGCATGAGAAGATAATGGGATACATTCATGCAAACTACTCTACCTAACACCGTATTTTGCCCATATACTGCATGTCCCCTCGAAGCTGACCATACATGGACCGATGGGGTTTCGGGGGGTGCAGGCTTTCATGTAAAGCCTGCATTCTTCAGGAGTTATCAGTCCCTTAAGCACCTCACCGCATCTGCAGTGCCTCTTTCTTCTGTCTTCAACAGGATGAAAATCAGAAAAAACATCTTCAAACGCCTTCTCAGCATCTTTATCCTGAAATTCATCTCTTATTTTCACTCCAGTCTCAGGAATGATTCCGAAGCCCCTCCACTCACTATCTGACACCTCAAACACCTCATCAATCACTTTCTGAGCCATTCTGTTCCCGTCATATCTCACTGCTCTTGTGTATTCATTAAAAATGCCTGATTCTTCATTTTTAAACGCTCTGATGAGAATGTAGACCGCAAGCATGACATCCT
>JALURI010000129.1 GCA_027016965.1 Geoglobus sp. | reverse complement strand
TAAGAGCAGTTATAGAGGATGTGTTCAAGCTCGCTAAATCCTTTAGTTTGAGGAATTTGCATCGCTATACGAGGAGATCTGTTTACAAATTTGTAGCTGTTAATGTCTTTTTGGTTGGGATTGTTGTATCTTTGGGTTTCAGGGAGAAGAAGGTGTTGCAGAGGTTGGCTGAGATGTGATTTGGGAAGGACTCTATACATGTTAACATAGATCCCCTTTCTGTGCTCGGATTCTGTAGATGCTTGAGTAGAATGCAGGTATGTTTATCGAGCAGGGGTATTCTTTGATCAGTGTGAAATCTGTAGTTTACTATGGGAAGTATAAAGTGAACCGGGACGGTTTCAGGCAAGGTTTGCAGGTATCTGAAGTCCAGCAGGTTTCGGTTCAGTTAAATATTTCGAATTTTTGGAAAAAGCTTTAACAATCAAAAGCTTAAGCCAGATCATGGAGAAGAGACTTTACAGGGCAAGGAATGACAAAATCCTCTTTGGGCTTCTTGGTGGAATCGCAAAATACTTTGATGTGGATCCAGCAATAGTCAGAATCGCCTTCATACTTATCTGCCTCATTCAGCCCGTTTTCATTGCCGGATACTTCCTTATGGCCCTTGTTGTGCCTGAGGAAAAAGTGGGGAATCAGGAAGTGCCTGAAAATGATAAAGAGGAAAGTTTTGCTGAGGGCAGAGCAGAGATAGGGGTGGGGCAGGAGGTAGATGTCAGGACAAGAACTCTGTTTGGTGCACTGCTGATGGGTGCGGGAATCTACATAATACTGGAAGAATACTTTCATTTTCCCTTCGGTCTTAGAGAGCTGACAGGAATTCTTTTACTCGCTCTCGGGGCATATGTGATACTGAAAAAATAAGCTATTCGTATCTCAGAGCTTCAATTGGCTCGAGGTTTGCAGCCCTCCAGGCAGGATAGAGTCCGCTTACTATTGCCGTGCCAACCCCAAATGCAAATCCCTCAGCAGCAAAAAGAATCGTCCCCATGCTGAGAATCTCTGGAACCTCACCGATTATGAGCTTTGTAACAAAATACCCGCCAGCGATGCTTAAAACTGCTCCAACGACACTCCCTGAGACTCCAAGAATTCCAGCCTCCATCAAAAATATCTTCAGAATGTCGGGCTTTTGAGCACCTATTGCCCTCATAATACCTATTTCTTTTGTTCTTTCGATGGTTGACATAAGCATTATATTGAGAATGCTGACTCCAGCGACAAGAAGCGAAACACCTGCTATTGCCATCAGGAAAAGATTGATCTGCCCGAAAGCTTCCTCAATTCGCTCAAGTATTGATTTCATTTCAAGAATCTCCACTTTTTTGTCTTTTATGTTTATGGTTGACTGAATGTAGCTTTTGAAACTCTCTATGTCATCAATGTTTTCAAGCTTGACTATTATTGCTGAAATGTGTGATGGATGGTCTTTTTCAGAAATTATTATGGCGTAATCCGGCCTTATGTCGAACCTTGCTCCCTGTTCTTCCAGAATTCCGGAAACTCTGTAAACCTTGTCATTAAGGACTATCCTGCTCCCAACTCTTAAATCGAGACTTTCAGCAATACCTGATCCAACTATGCTTCTTCCCGATTTCAGATCTGATGTACCTTCGACTACATCAAAAAGCTCATTCACCCCTTTTTCATCAAGTCCATAAACTGTGACGTACCTTTTCTGATTTTTATATGTCATCTCAAATGAATTGGCTTTCACAGGTATTGTTACTGCAGGATAAGGTGATTTTTTTATCAGCTCGACGGTCTTTTCATCGATAACTGAAAAACCTTCCTGTGTGTTGGGTAGAATTACAACTTCATTGGCAATGTCGCCAAAGCTCTCCATGACTGTTCTCTTCAGGTTCTCTCCAAAAATGCCAATGGATGTTATGGCAGTAACGCCAATAATTATCCCAATGACTGCAAGAGCACTTCTCACTCTCGTTCTGCTGAGATTTCTAAGAGCCAACTGCAGATACATCCACAATCCTCCCGTCTCTTAGCTTTACAACTCTTTCAGCATATCTTCTGAGTGATTCATCATGTGTGACAAGAACAACAGTGACACCCTCATTCTTCAGCCTTGTCAGAATCTCCATGACCTGTTCACCTGTTTTCGAATCAAGATTGCCTGTTGGCTCATCGCAGAGCAAAATTTCCGGATTGTTTGCAAGAGCTCTTGCAATTGCAACTCTCTGCTGCTGTCCTCCGCTCATCTCTACTGGCTTTCTGTCTGCAACATCCTCCAAGCCCACAATCTCAAGAAGCTTTCTTGCTCTTCTTCTCCTTTTTTCATGTTCTGTTCTTCTGAATATCATGGGAAGCTCTATGTTTTCAAGAGCAGACAGGGTTGGAATCAGGTTGAACTGCTGGAAAACAAATCCTATGGTGTTTCTTCTAAGATCTGTTAGCTCATCATCTTTCAATCCTGAGATGGGTGTTCCCTTTATGTAGATTTCACCCTCAGTTGGCTTATCCAAACATCCTATCAGATTCAGCATCGTGCTTTTCCCGCTGCCGGATGGACCCATTATTGCTATGAACTCTCCTTTCTCTATCTCAAGATTCACATCACTGAGTGCAGTCACCTCGTAATACTTTGTTCTGTATGTCTTTGATACACTCTCAAATACTACTGTTTTCATCGTCTCCTCAGGGCAATTATGGCTATTGCTACAACAATCAGTGCTATGGCTATGCTCACAATCAGAAGCTCGTTTCCTGTCTCAACTTCAACCTTCTCCTTTGCTTTTCCCTCTATATCCTGACTCACAGATTCAATGGTGCCTGCAAGATTCTTCCAGCTTACCTCAATCGTACCCTGGGTTCTGTTGGTCTTGATTGAAAATACCTCGTAATCTTCAGGCATAACTGTGCCAACAAAGTACGATTCATTTTCAAATCTAACCATGACATTTTTTACCTCAGTTGAGCCAAAGTTACAGATCTGTCCTGAAAGCAGATCTCTGTCAAATTCGTAACTGCAGATCTGAACAACGCTCTCATCAATTATACTGAATCTCAGAACATCTTTCTCCGTGTACTTCTTCCCAAGCTGATTTCTGTACTCAAGGAAAATGCTGACTTCATTCTCAGCAGGAATGTACAGTCTGATCTTCCAGCTCTTACCCGGATCAAGAAACGGAATTTTTTCAGTGCTGTCTCCAACCACAAGCACAAGGCTCTCAACCCTGTAGCTGTTCAGGTTTGTAACAGAAACGTCAACAGGCACAGCCTCGTTTCTGTAAGCGTTTGGGCTGCTGGAGATGTTCAGAGTTACACCCTTTTCGTCAACCCACTCCACATCAACCGATTTTTGAATCACATGGATGTTATCTCCACTCCTGAATTCTATCTCAAATGTGAGATTTTCTCTTTTTTCAGGATACATAACGAATTCAAAGCTTCTCCCAAAGCTCTCTGAAGGGGATGCATTGAAAAGGGGTCTTAGGGTGACATTGCTGTCCCATTCAACGTAAACCCTTAGAATGTTTTTCTGTCCGAGAACAAGCTCTGGGTTGTCAATCCTCAGCTTTGGATAATCCTCAATAACCTTAAAGGGGAGATATGCAGATACAGAACCGTTCAGGGTTTTCACCTTCACATGGACTGTAAATGTTCCTGCTTTGTCAGATTTAAATGTGAATGGGAGTCTGTACTCTGATTTTGGGGGTATGGGACCAATATCTGTAA
The DNA here is from genome assembly GCA_027016965.1 of Geoglobus sp. The sequence goes on along the minus strand of JALURI010000129.1, from coordinate 9,049 downwards.
TTATTCTTGGATAAACCTTATCTGAGTAAAAGGTGATTCTCTGGATCTTCTCTGAATGAAAGTTTGGATTGGATATAACAAGAAAACTGAGAACCTCATCTCCCGGGAGTATTCTGTCAACTCCAGTCTCATAGCTCACTGTAACCTGGGCGCTCCCTGTGTGAGTGAAAGCCAGAAAGATAATACATAGAAGAATAATTTTTTTCATGCCGACGCATTTTTCGGTAATGAATATAATGTTTTCTGTTATGCTTCTGAAACTGTTCTCTCGGGCTCTTCCTTACTAAACTTTCAGTATTAGTTAAATTTTTATATGACTGTAAATGATGGAAATCGGATGATTCCAGATGAGGGGCTAAGAGTGGCAGTGATTGGCGGTGGAGCAGGTGGAATGGCAGCAGCATCAAGAATAAAGAGGCTGAAGCCTGAATGGGTTGTGGATGTTTTTGAAAGGACGAATTATGTGAGTCATGCACCATGCGGGATACCCTTTTATCTCTCGGGAATGGTAGAGTCCATCGATGATCTCTGTGCATATGATGTTAATTATTTTCGGGAAAGGAGGGGGGTAAATGTTCATGTCAACTCTGAGGTTGTCGAAATCAGAGATGGAGAGCTTGATGTTGTTGAAAAGGGAGAAAAGAAGACATATGAGTGGGACAGACTTGTGTTTGCCACAGGGGCAAGAGGGAAAGGGCTTGAAATTGGGTGCAAAAGTCTTGAAGGTGTTGTTTGCCTGGGAAACATTGATGAGGCACCGGTTGTAAAAGAAACTGCGAAAAGGTATGATAGAATTATTGTTGTTGGAAGTGGCTACATAGGTGTGGAAATTGCAGATGCACTTTCAAGAGAGAGGAGAATTACTGTAATTGAACAGGGAATCCACCCACTGCCAAGTTATGATCAGGAAATAGCAGAGGTGCTTATGAGGTTCATGTCTCGAAAGGTAAATCTCAGGATAAACGAGCATGTTCTGGAGATTGAGGGAAATGGACGAGTGGAGAGGGTTGTTACAGATAAAGGTGAATATGAGGCAGATCTTGTTATTGTAGCTGTTGGTGTTCTGCCAAATGTTGAGCTTGCGAGAGATTTTGGGATAAATATTGGAGATACAGGTGCCATAAAGGTGAATGAATATCTTGAGACAAGCAAAGAGGGAGTTTATGCTGTTGGTGACTGTGCAGAGACAAGGAACATAGTTACAGAAAAACCTGACTGGATTCCACTTGCAGCCCCTGCCAACAAAATGGGTTATGTTGCAGGATCGAACATAGCAGGAAATGAAATTGTTTTTCCTGGAGCACTGAGATGTCAGCTAACATCGTTTTATGACATGGAAATTGGAAAAGCAGGATTAAGTGAGAAAGAAGCATTGAAAGCTGGATTTGATGCCGTCTCTGTCACAATAACCTCACGAAGCAGAGCAAGCTACATCCCTGGAGGAGGAAACATAACCGTAAAGATGGTTGCGGACTCTGAAAGCAGAAAGGTTCTCGGGGTTCAGGCCATAGGTATCGGAGTTGCCAAGAGGATATACGCATCAGCAGCCCTTCTCTACAAGAAAGCCTGTGTTGAGGACTTCTTTTTTACAGACTTCCCCTTCTACCCCCCTAAGTCACCTGTATGGGATCCAATAGTCATCGCTGCAAGAAACATGTTCAGAAAACTGGACATCAGCTGAGCATTTTGAGCAGTTCATCAATTTTATCGATTTCTTCCCTGATTTTTCTTATTGCTTCTGAGCTATCAAGAAATTCAAGCATCCCGCTGCATCTTGGACACAGAAAACCAAGCTCCATGGCTTCCTCGTATCTGACCTTCAGACATCCATTTGTGCATATATAGTAGATACTCCCATCTTCAAGCTCAAGCTTTGCATTTAGCTTTTCCTTTGTTTTCTCAAGCTCTCTTTTAAGGATTTCTCTCTCCTTATCATAATTTATGCTCCAGAAATACTCCATCCATCCTGTCTCGTCATCTCTCGTCCTTCTGTAGGTGGCAAGACCTATCTCGTAAAGAGAAAAAAGAACCCTTCTGACATCGTTTATCTCAACTCCAAGCTCCTGAGAAATCTGCTCATCTGTAAATTCTTCTTCAATTCCCAGAGAATAGATAACAACTCCGAGCTCTCCTGCAATTCTCTCAATCAATTCTACAAGAAGTTCATCTATCTCATTTACTTCTACTTCCACGAAACTTAATGTTGTACTCAACCTTCTTTAATTTTGCGGTGAATCCTGAATTGATTCCGGTTGAGAACGCATTTTCGATGAAATATATTTTCAGGAAAAAATTAATTTGTTTTTTACAGGAAATGGTGATGCAGGCTCTTAGTGGGAATTTTAGGAAGCTGAATGGTATTGCTTCTTAATTTTGATTGACGCTTGGGATGAGATCAGGTAAATGAGCAAATCTCCTGAAGTCTTTTTTATTGGAGCATGTTTCATAACAACCCCCATTATAATAGTTGTTATTACGAGAAAACTTTAAGTAGAGGAAAATAAAATTTATTAATTGGGGAGAGATTGAAAATGTCAGGTTCCCATTTTTCGGGAACTGGAGGGGGAAAATTCATGTGTGAAAAACTAAAAAAGAAACCGATTCTGATGGTACTCTTAGCGATAGCTATAGTAATAGCGTTTTCAGGGAGCGCTTTGGCACAGCCGGCGAAGATCATTGTCAGCGTGAACAGATATGCAGTCTGGAACCCCTACAACGACGATCAGGGAACAACAGGTTCAACCTTTACAGCCTACGCACTGCTTCTTGATGGAAAAGGGCTACCAGTTGCAAATGAAGAGATAACCTTTGAGATAACAACTGCAAGCGGAGCAACGATAACTCTAACAGCCTCGACAAATGCAAACGGTATCGCCTATGTTTCTTATGATGTGCGAAACAGAATAAGCAGTGGCAGCGATTCTGACGCTGGACAGTGGACAATCACAGCCTATCCAACCAACTATCCAAGCATAACGGGTTCTACAAAGACCTGGTTTACATCGAGAACTGACTGTTACAGCAACTGTCATTATACCGGAACAAGAGACAGAGGAGGTGATCCTAAATCACCCTATAACGACAACTGGGGACAGGCAGCAACGAAGGCAGAAGAAGCCCATACAGTAAGCGGTATGGGTATGAATAACGGCCATGACACCAGAGATTGTACTGATTGTCACTCTGGTTATGACAATGAAAGGGGAATAGCCGACACAACTGGACAGAATCAACCTGTTGGAGTCCACTATGGAAAATCATATAGTGGATCAACACTCTACTGTGACAACTGTCACAGATTTGGTAGTGAAACCATAGATGGTAGACTTGACACAACCGCTGCAAGAAATGCTGGAGGGATTCCCAACATGCCTTCCTGCTACGACTGCCATCCGAGAAAGAACTCAAAAGTCTCAATGGTATCAACAACAGGCAATGTTGGTGGGTACAGTGGGGTTTCAATCTACTCCTGGGACAGAACAAACGGACCTCTTGTAGCTCATACAGCATCTGGTAACAGAGTTGATGCAGGTGTGCCATGTGTATCCTGTCACGGTCCAGCCCACAACACAAGCTCGATTTATCCAGCTGGCCTCGGAAACAGCTATACTGATGAGGGATACTGTCTAACATGCCACACAAATCAGGGCAAGCACTCCACATCCAATCCGGTGTACTGTACCGCATGCCACAGCCAGGATGCCCACAGCATAGGTATCCTTGACAAAACAGCAACAACTCAACCAACCTATACAACTCTCGGCTCTGCCAGCGCTGTAACCAAGAATGACTGTACCGCATGTCACTCATCAGGAAGCATATCCGGCTTCTTCAACACTCTCACAAGCTATGATTCTGCTGCTTATACAACAAACTATCAGCCCGAGACAGATAGCTTTGGCTATCAGGTTGCGATGCATAATGGCACTGTAAGCTGTACTCTCTGTCACGACAACACGAACTTCCACAGCATAACGTTCCTCACCAACACCGCCACTTATTCAACCAGCAAGTCTCAGGCAGTTGACTGTGAGGACTGTCACGTGCCGGGAGTAAACGATGCCGTAAAGACCTTCGTTCAGGGCAAGGGATACAACCCGCCGCAGGTAAGCGCCTCTCACAACGGAACCGTGCCGTGCGATGTCTGCCACTCTCCATCACCACATGGAGGGGCGAGATTTTTGCAGGCAGACCTCACCAGTTACGGATCGAGAGCTACTGCAGTTACATGTACTGACTGTCATGCCAATACAGCAGCTTCAGGAAAACAGTACACCACAAGAACGGGCACCTATACTATGAATCCACCGTATCTGGGTGACAACGCCTTCCAGCATGGAAATGCGAGCTGGGAGGGGCAGAACTGGGGTAATTACTGGACAAAGGGTGATGATAACGCTGCATGTATCTTCTGCCACAACAATGGAGGGAGTAATACCGGAGCCATACACAAAGCCAGTGCTCTTGGAACGGTAGCCAGTTTGGATGGAGCTCTGGACCTAACAGGAGACTGGTGCGCCCAGTGTCATGTCTCAACCAAGTATGGCAATGAATTGAATAAAGCACCACCTTTCATAGACACCAACAACACAGGTAAAGCTGTAAATTCTGCAGGGAAGGAATGGTACAACCACAGTTCAATAATAGCATCTCAGGGTGACTCAGACAGCATCTGCAAACAGTGTCATGGTAACCTGGCTCAAACAGCATCAACTGTGGGTGAGTTTTTACATCAGGTTGATGAGGGTGTCAATGGAGGTCCTGACTGTGTTTCATGCCACGACATTGGTGGAATGGCTCCCAAGAAGGTTGACGTTTCGGCTATGAAGCAAAGCATTCACGCAAATCTAAACAGCGGGGCAACGAATACAACACCCTTGACTGATCCAATAGATAAGGCGTGCTGGGCATGTCACGGAGATGGAACTGAACCTGCAGAACATCCAGCCAGCTACAAATCACCAAAGCAGTGTGAGGACTGCCACACAGGCACAACTCAGTTCAGTGCTCCTCTTGTCGCAGAACATTATTATGCCGGACAGGATCTCGTGGTAAATGCTGGATGTCAGGACTGTCATGCAAAGAATGAAATGCTGAACGCAAACTCAGATCCTGATGCTGGCACCACAAATGCGACAATAAGCCACTATGGCAGGAAAAGAACAGATCTCGTTCTGAATGTCAACGGGGATATAGTTACCAATTGCTATTACTGCCACCAGAACACAACAACCGCTTTCAAAAATGTCATGCAAAACGCAAACCACAGCTACATGTACAACCACACAGACAACACTGTAACACAAAAATGCTGGAACTGTCATGCGGTTGGAAGGATGCACGACCAGAATCACCAGATCCCCACGATCAGCAACAGCTACTGTATAGGATGCCATCAGGCCCAGAGCTATCCAATTACAACAGCCCACAACGGCACAATGAGCTGTTATTCCTGTCATATGGATAAATCTGATGTAACATATGATAGCGTAACAGCCCAAATACACGGCATCAAGTACATCAACTCAGATGGTAGTTACACAAGATGGGACAAAACAAATGCAGCAGACTGTGTTGACTGCCACACCAATTTAAACACATCATCAAGCCTTTCAGCCTGGGGATATGCAATTCCGTCAATTCCAAAGTTCAACCACAGCAATGACATGCCAGGGCAGAAATGGGGCAATTACTGGACATCCACAATCGATGCATGCAGATACTGCCACCAGAGTGAGATCCACAAATCCACAAATGATCTGCTCGGCAATGTAACGCTTGTAGCCGATGGTGCAAGAGATCTAACTGGAACCTGGTGTGCTAACTGTCACTACACTCAGGCAACTGGCTACAACGGCACCGCATTGAGTCCTGTACCTCCGAGGATTGATGTTGATGAAGGAACAGCAAATGACGGCACAAAATGGGTCGATCATTCCGGATTCCTGACAACTGCATCGGATTCAGAATGCAAGCAGTGCCATGGAAGCCTGGCTCAATCTGCCACAACACTGAAGGACTTCGTTCATGCTGTAAGTGAAGGAACAGGAGGAGCATGTATTTCATGTCATGAAGGATACACAGGCAGCATAGGAATCAACAAATCAAGTTATGGGAGACATGTCAACGTCAACACAACTGATGGGACAGGAAATCTGACGGATGCAGACTGCAAAACATGCCATTACGACACCAGCAATATGTTTGATACGGGATGGAGTGTTTCAACTTACGGCTGTGATGATTGCCATATCAATGGCAACCCTGTAAGCGTTCCTGCTGATGTCCAGCTTACAACATTCCAGCATGGAAACAACAACTGCAAGTCCTGTCACATAGCAGGAGGATTCAACTCAGGCAGATACTACCACTGGAATTATTCAACACCTCTTGGAGCTGTTAGAGAGCCAGGATGGCCAGGATGGACTGGCAGTGTTGTTAGCTGTCAGGACTGCCATTATAGCAACAGCAAGAGAGACTCTCCATTCTATGCACCGGGAATTGGCACATTCATGGCAACCAAGTATTCTTACTGCAACGGTGGGAACTGTCATGGAGGTGGGAGCATCCATGACTCAATTGTCGCTCCGTATATGTATCCACCAACGGTCTCGATATCGGTAGCAAATCCCTATGCCATGATAGGCGACACCGTAACTGCCACAGCCGAGGTAACCGGATATGCAGTCCAGATTTACAATGCAAGCTACAGGATTGTGTACAATGGAACGACAATAGCACAGGGGCAGCTAACTCCTGACGATGGTGAGTTTGGTGGTGTTAACAGCAAAGGATATGGGTATGAAAAATTCACAATGAACATAGACACAACAGGCTTCCAGCCAGGAGAATACAGACTTTATGTTACAGGAGAGAAAGATACAGGAATGAAAACGACAAAATTCACAGCATTCACGCTTGCAAAGGGAGGAATTGTACCCTCTCCAACAACCTACAACTTTGGCTTTGAGAGCTGGACTCAGGGTGGAAATCCTGTTAACTGGGCTTCAAATTCGGTGACAGTATCTCAGGGTACTCCAAGATCAGGCAACTACTCTGTATCGCTGAGCTCAACAGGTACAGGTTATCTTGAATCAGCTAAGTTCAATATAACCAGTGGAGCATCCTACAGAGTTGCGGTTTATGTCAACAAACCATCTGATGGTGGATTTGCAGGGATAAGTGTTGTGCAGTGGAACGGAAACAGCGTAATCTCTGAGACACCTGTGATAAAATTGGATGGATATACATCCGGATGGATAATGATTGGTCTGGATATTGAGGCTAATAGCACTTCTACCGATTTCAGCATAAGACTGTATGTCAGCAACACCACAGCAAGCTTTGATGATGTGAGTGTTGAAATAAAGCCGTTTGTTACTACAAATTACGTCACCAATGGAGGGTTTGAGAGTGACTGGAGCAGTGGAAAACCTGACAAGTATTTCAGAAGCTATGAATACAGACAATCCCCTGTTGAGCTTGTAAAAGCATGGGAACCAAAGAATATGGCAGCCAATGGAATGGACCTCAATACCACTATCTCCATAGGTGCAAGATCTGCTGGAATAAAAGGTTCAGGTTACTGGACAACTCCATACGCAGATCTCGGGTATTACGGTTTGAGAGATGAGTACATAAGATACTACGGTATAAACCTTGCAGAGGGGACTGGATTTACAGCAGAATTCAAGATCTATGCCGATCAGATGAATGGTACAGCTGGAATTCAGTTTGTTTATAGGACTGTAAGTGATGAGGGTGACAGTGCAGGTTTAGCCGAGAATTACAGGGTTTATATCACCCAGACAACAGACTGGGTTGGAATTGTTGCATCAGGCAAGATGCCCACAGGGAAAACCTATCTCCAGCTCAAACTTTTCAGTGATGGCAGCAATCATGTACTGTTCGATGAAGTTGCTGTATACTGATTGCATTGAAACTAAATATTTAAATTTTTTATATTTTTTTGTTTTATTTTATAATCCAATCCATTTCAAGAACAAACTGTCCAATTCGAACTGCATAATGAGAATAAAAAACTTTTTAAACTCTTTCAACAGACTTTCCATGAGGTGTAAAAAATGAATGGCAGGTTAATATTGGGAGTAATTGTATTTCTTGCCGTTGTTGCAATAGTACTACCACCAACAGTGTCTCTCTTTGTGGGGCAGCACAACTGGTATGACATAGATGCAGCAGGAAATCAGATACCCTGTCAGAAATGTCATGCTGATGTATTTCAGGAATTGAACAACAGCCCTTACCATCTGGGTGGAAATGGAGTCGCTGATGAAGATGACTGTAGATTCTGTCATCAGGCAAATGCAAGCATAACATATGCAAGCGGTGATGGTGCAAGTGCCACAGCAGGTCTTGAGGCACATGCAGCTTCAACTATCGAGTGCATGTACTGCCATGGTAACCAGGCAAGCGGTGCTCCTGTAGCAGGAGGGTTCGGCCTGAGCAATCTGGCAAATGACACGGGAGCCTATGCTGCTCACAAGGACTTTGTCGACTCTGCAGCCACAAGCAGTACTCTTTTACTTGATGAAAATGAGGCATGTGTTGCATGCCACACCCATGTTGCAGTCAAGATCAACTTCACCCACTATGGAGCGATGGAATTTGACGTGAACTACAATACTGGTACAGGAGCCTATGAAACAAGCAATTACAAGATCAACACATCTACAGCAGTGACGAATGTTATCTGGGGCAATGCCACTGGCCAAGGATGGGTCAATCAGTATCCTGGCTCAAACAACTGGCCCGGACAGTGACATCAAATTTTCATTCTTTTTTATTTAATAGATTTAGTTTGAAACAGTACCCTGTTTTCACAGAACATACCGGCAAAATTTTTTATGATGATCTGGGTATGGATTATCAGTCAATAAAAATAATACAGGCAAAAAATCTTAAAGGAGTTGATGAATTTGGAAAATAAACACATCCTCCTCCTGTTCACATTCATCGCATTGCTGATTTACTCCCTCCCAAACACCTACTCAGTTCTCCTTCAAACACACAAAATCCTCAACATCTC
>JALURI010000128.1:2304-12781 GCA_027016965.1 Geoglobus sp. | reverse complement strand
GTGGATCTTTTAAAACCCGGCATCACCGAAAATGAGCTTGCACTTGAGGTTGAGTATTGTGTAAGAAAAAAAGGTGCTGAAAGGCTTTCATTCCCAATGTTTGTCAATTCAGGAAAGAGAAGTCTATGGCTGCACGGAATGGCAACAGATAAAAGAATAGAGGAGGGTGATGTGGTTCTGATTGATGTTGGGCCTGTTTACAATGGCTACTGTGCAGACATCGCCAGAACATTTGTTGTTGGAAAGGCCGGTGAAGAACAGAGAAAAGCATACAGAGCATATCTTGAAATGCAGGAAAGAGCTGTAGAACTTATTGAAAGGAGAAAGAATGAGATAACAGTTCTTGAAATTGAAAGGAGCAATGATGAATTTTTGAAAAGTTATGGGTATGGGGGGCTGTATGTGAGGGGTTTTGTTCACGGGATCGGACTGGGATTTGAGGAGATTCCCTTCCCGACCATATTCCCGGAAGATCTGCGAGAAAGGCTTGTGGAAGGTATGACTCTTGCAGCTGGACATTCTGTGCTTTCGATAAAAAAGGTTGGTGGATTCAGGATTGAAGACACCTATTATCTCGGTAAAAAGGTGGAGAGCTTTACCGGTTTTGATAAAGATATGCTTGAGGTGGGTTAAATGGCTGAGACTGAAATGGAGTTTTCGGTGACAGGTGATGCTGATAAGGTTCTGCAAAAACTCAGAGATTTGAGGTTGATTGGTGGGTGCTTCAAGTTTGTTGGGGATGTGAGTGAAGATGGAAAGATATGGAAAGTGAAGGCACCTATGTCTGCCATTACTCAAACCAGGGAACTTGAGGTCAGAGTGACTGGCGAAGATCCGGTGGAATGGGAGGCTAAGGGCAAGCATCTTCTCTGGAGGGGTAGATTTGAAGTCAGGGAAGAGGAGGAAAAGACACTAATAAAGGTGTTTCTGTCTGTAGAAGGTCTTGGAAGTATGGCTCCGATAATAAACCCCATGGCAGGAATGCAGATTGAGGGGCAGCTCAGATACTTCGTTAAAAAGCTGAAGGAGAATCTTCAAACTGAACCAACCTGAATTTGAATTCGGAACTGCATTTGGAGAATTGACCGACATCAGTTCATCCAGATTAAGCAATCTGCCAAATCAAAAAAGTTTTAATAACCCTCACATCTGCCCATAATCATGCTTCCTCCCAAAACAGACTTCTCCGAGTGGTATCATGAGATAATCCAGCAGGCTCAGATCATGGACATAAGGTATCCTATAAAGGGGCTGTATGTGTGGTTTCCCTTTGGTTTCAAGCTCAGAAATTTGATTTATGGAAAACTCAGAGAGATAATGGACAGAGAGCATGATGAGGTTTACTTCCCAGCTTTAATTCCTGAAACAGAGCTTGGAAAAGAAGGAAAACACATAAAGGGCTTTGAAGACGAGGTTTACTGGATAACCCATGGTGGTTTGGATGAGCTCGATGTAAAGCTTGCTTTAAGACCCACAAGCGAGACGGCAATGTATCCTATGTTTAAGCTGTGGATAAGGAGTCATGCCGATCTGCCATTGAGAGTTTATCAGATTGTGAATGTCTTCAGGTATGAGACCAAGCACACAAGACCGCTCATAAGACTGAGAGAGATAACCTCATTCAAAGAAGCGCATACAGCCCACAGAAGCTATGAAGAAGCTGAGAAGAATGTTAAGATGGCGATAAACGCTTACAAGGAGTTCTTTGACTCACTTGCAATTCCGTACTTCGTCATAAAAAGACCTGAATGGGATAAGTTCCCTGGAGCAGACTACACAATTGCCTTTGACACGATCATGCCAGACGGAAAAACTCTGCAGATTGGAACAGTTCACCATCTCGCAGACAACTTTGCAAAAACATTTGATATAAAGTACGAAACCCCCGAAGGCGATCATGCTCCCGTCCATCAAACATGTTACGGAATTTCAGAGAGATGTGTTGCATCGGTGATATCCATACATGGTGATGATCTCGGACTTATTTTGCCTTTCCATCTCGCTCCCCATCAGGTGGTTGTGATTCCAATACTATACAAGGGCAAGGAAAGGGAAGTTCTTGAGCTCTCAAATGAGGTTTTAACCAGATTGAAAAATTTTGGGCTGAGAGCGGTTCTGGATGATAGTGATGAGAGGCCTGGAGCAAAATACTACAAATGGGAGCTCTTTGGTGTTCCTTTGAGAATTGAAATTGGCCCAAGAGAGGCTGGAAGCAGAGAGGCTGTTATCTCGTTCATGGATGAGAGGATAAAGAGAAAGATGCCTGTCGATGATATCACAGAGGAAAGGGTAGCTGAATGGGCTGATGAAATGCATGAAAGGCTTAGAAAAAGGGCAGTTAACTCGATGCTTGAAAAAGTCAGGTTCTTTGAAAAAGCTGAGGAGATGGAGGAATGGATGGGAAGAGGTGTGGCTCTGTTTTATCTTTGCAGCAGTTTGGAGTGTGGAGAGAGTATTGAAGAGCAGGTGAAGGCTGGTGTTTTAGGAGAAATAATCGAGATGTATCAGGAAATCGGTATAGAGAGAGAAGGGAAGTGCGTTGTGTGCGGGAGAGACGGGAAGCTGAATGCTACAGCAAAGAGTTACTGAATGGATTTTACAGCCTGTTGCAGATGTAGGAGTAGAACAAACATTCTTTTTTTACCTGATACGCCTCACATTTAGTGGTATTTATGCTTCCTGTCCCTTTGTAATGAGATAAAATACCACCAAAAGTAAAATCTCAGTGTATCATGTCCCCCGAAACCAACACCGTCCATCATTGCAAGCTCACGCTATCTCAGGACGGCTGACCGTTCGGGGCTGTCCCATGTCGGGGTTGCCCTGAAATCATTGGAGGAGCATTTACTCCCGCTCATCCAGAGACCATGCGACATGGTGTAACCCCGGCGCTTGCAGGGAGATTCATCGTAAGCCTTGCTTTCTCCACCCCCTCCCCGGCCGGGGTTACAGATAACTCTACCTCAGAAAATAAATACCAATCGCAAACTATATCAAATTTTTCTGTTTATCAATTGCCATGCAGGTTGAGGTTTTGGAGCTCACACCCTCTCTGAAGCTTTACAGAACAAGTCTGATAAACCATTACCTCTTTAAAGGTGAGAAAAATGTCTTGATTGAGGTGGGTTTGACCTGCACCGCTGAGAAACTTCTTGAAGAGCTTGAGGAGAGCGTGGATGCTGTTGTTGTGACTCATTCCCACTTTGACCACATTGCAGGACTTTCCGTAATTCTTGAGCAGTATCCTGAGGCTGAGGTAGCAGGACATGAGAAAATCGCTCCTCTGTTGAAAAAGGAGAAGGTGATAAAATCATGGTATTCCGATAATTACCACTTTTGCAAGGACGAAATTCAGGAACCAAGTTTAAGGCTTGACAGACAGCTGAAAGAAGGAGATACATTTTATGGGCTGGAAATACTGGAATTTCCAGGACATGCACCTGACTCCATAGGTGTTTACATCAGGAAGGAAAACGCCCTGCTTGCCACAGACTGTCTGGGTTATTTCACCTCTTCAGGTAGAATCGTTCCTCTCTTTTTCTACAACTACCAGCAGTATCTTGACTCAATTCAGAGAATATCAGGATTCAAACCTGAAATCCTTGGAGTCGGCCATCTCAGAGTTTTCAGAGGGCGAGAATGTGACATAGCAGTCAAAGATGCATATGCCGAGGCTGTCAAGCTTGGCGAGATGATAAAATCCAGGATAAGCGATGAAGAGCTGATAGATTACTTCTTTGTCGATGAGCTCAGACTCTACCCCGAACAGGCAATGAAGGTATCTGCAGGACTTCTCAAGAGAAGAGTTCTCGAAGCCTGACTTCTCCGCTTTCTTTCCTGAATTCAGTGAGTCCCGGAAGATCTGCAAGAACAGTGGAAGCTCTTACAAGAATGGAATGGGCAATTCCAGCAGAAAAACTTCCCGTTACAATGGATACGAGGAACCCTGATCCACTCTCAAACAGACCCATCCCACCGGGGGTAAGTGGTAAAAACATTAAAAGCGTACCCAGAGGCTGGAGAACCATTGCTTGAAAAAAGCTCACCTCCAACCCAAGAGATCTGAAAAGGAGATACCACTGAACTCCAACAACAATCCATCCAGCTATGGAAATTCCAAGAATAAAGAGAGCATTTTTCTTTGTTTCTCTTGCATATTCTCTTATCATTCTCAGTCTCCTAAAATTTGGAGGGATATCCGTCCACAGATAAATAACCGCAAGTGAGCTCACCAGAAGGGGGATCACCATCAGATAAAGCTCATTCAGACCAAGAAGGTAAACTATTCCAATGGATGCCCCGAACACCTTCACAACCATCTCTACAGCCTGAGAGGAAAGAATTATCCCTATAACAGCCCTTGAATCCATATCATATGCTTTTGCAAAGACAGGCACAGAGAAATATCCTGCTCTACCAGGAGTGAAATCTCCTGCAATCATCCCTGCAAGATGCGCTCTGAACACGTCAACAAATCTCGCCTCAATTTCCAGACTTTTCAGGATATGGTAGATTCGGTATGCAAGAAGAAGGTTTAGGAGTTCGTAAAAAACAACAGATCCAAAAAAAAACACAGGGTTTGCTGAAAGAATGTATCTGACAGAATCCCTGAAAAACAGAACAAGCAAAACAATGATCCCGGTTCCAGCCAGAATCTTCAAACCCCGCATTCTGAGTTTGGTTTCATAAATGAAATATAAAATATGTGGTTTACATGAAGCAAAATCAAGCCCCATCCAGCAACATTCAAATATCCGGAAAAATCAGGAGTGTTGAATGATAACCATAATTCTGCCTGCATACAATGAAGCATCAAGGCTTGAAAAATCTGTCGAAAGAATCAGGGAATTCCTTCTTTCTTATTTCAGCGATTTTGAGATAATAATTGCAGAAGATGGCTCAACAGATGGAACAGATAAAATTGCAAGAGAGCTTGCTGAAAAATACGCCTTTATCACTCACATCCACAGCGATAAAAGACTTGGAAGAGGAAAAGCTTTGAATGACGCAATAAAGAAAGCAAAAAACGAATTCGTGATCTACATGGACGTCGATCTTTCAACTGACCTGAAACACATAAATGACATTTACCGGGCTCTTAAGTCAGGATACGACATTGCAGTGGGTTCAAGACTTTTAAATGAGAGTGATGCTTCCAGACCTGCAATCAGAGACATTCCTTCGAAGGTTTACAACTTTCTTGTAAGGGTTCTGCTTAAATCAAAAATTCATGACCACCAGTGCGGATTCAAGGGATTCAAAAAAGGCAAAGTTGTGGAAATTCTGGACATGATTGAAGACAACCACTGGTTCTGGGATACTGAACTGCTTGTTTTAGCCCAGAAAAATGGGCTGAAAGTTAAGGAGATTCCGGTAAGATGGAGACACGGTGGGGAATCCAAGGTAAATGTTGTGAAAGATGGTACCTACATGCTCAAAAGCATTTTCAGAATGATGTGGAAAAGATAATTAAGAGGGAGATTGATTTGAGAACAGAAAGAATTGACAAAGGCAGAAAAATCAAAAACAGCACCTCAATTTCAAAATCACATATTGAGCCAAAGTTGAAGATCAGTGGCTCCCATTCAACAATAATTGGCGGTAGGGAGGGGAGAAAATTGCTAAAAAGAATTGCAGAGTTAGAATACATCAAAAAGATAATTCCCGGTGTCATTGAGAACAGAGGGACGTCAAAGGGCTCTGTCAGACTGAAATTTACAAGATGTGATGGAAACGGCAATATAAGAGCGCTGCTGATACATGGCGGGGCTGTTCAGCAATTTTACATCATAACCACTGCAGGAAACAGGGAAGAGGGGGAAGTTCTGCTTGAAATGTTAAGGAGTCCTGTTTAGATCCCTGTCATGTGCCCATACCTCCCCGTCGATATAAACCTCCTTCTTCCACACCGGAAGCTTTGCCTTGAAAAGCTCAACCGCTTTTTTCAGAGGATTCCACAAATTCTCCCTGTGCTCGGTCATAACAACAACATAAACAATATCCTCCTTTGGCACAACTGTTCCAGTTCTGTGGTAGATCTTGACCCCTCTGACGCCCTTCATCGCCTCAACTTCAGATTCGATTTCTCCCCTCACCCTGTCAAACATTTCATCAAACTTCTCGTACTCAAGTCTCACCACCTGCTTTCCATCCTGTATTTTCCTGACAAAGCCGATGAAAACTCCAATCGCTCCGCAAAAATCTGAACCCTCCTTTTCTTTCAGCTTTTTGATCAGGCTTTTAAGACTCTCGCACTCATCTGCCATCTCAGCCTCCTCAGCCTTTGAGATTCTGGGTATTCTTATCCCGAGATTGCTCACCTCATCATTGCTGAATCCCTTCAACAAAGCGTAATCATATCCAAGGTCTGCAAGCAATTCCAGAACCTCTCTGAGATTTTTTGGTTTTAAACTGAATTTAAGACAATCCTTACTAAAATAAAGCTTCTCCACCCCATTATCTCCTTTCTCAACCAGAATTGCATTTCCTTTACATTTCAGATCCTTAAGCACGTCTTCCCAGTTTTCACCAACTGTGCAAACCTTCATTCAACCATCTCCCTTAACTTCATATCGATTCCACATGCAAAATCCTCAACAAGCTCAAAATTCACATCGAGCTTTCCATTTTCAACATCAATCACAGCACAGCTTGATGCCGACATTCTTGGCTGTTTTGGGCTTCCTGGACAGATGAGAATAACTCTACCTATTTTTTCAACAATAAACCGGTGTATGTGCCCGAAAACCAGCACATCTACATTCATTTCCATGGCTTTATAACCGAGATCATGGAACTCATTCAGAAAGTTTCCCTTGTGTGTTATCCCAAATCTCAGACTGTCAGCCTCAAAGATTTCAGTTTCATTCAATCTTTTTTTAACCTCGCAATCATCCACATTTCCAAAGACACCAATGAAATCATACCTCCTTTCAAATTCTTCAAGAACGTCTGATGACATGAAATCTCCGGCATGAATAACCATATTTGCAGAGTCCATTATTGAAACCAGCTTTTCAGGAAGCTCGTCAAATTTTCTGACATGGGTGTCTGAAACAGCCACAATTCTCATAACAGGAATTCGGAAGTCTGATTTAAAAGCTATTCTCCGATCTCCAGAAAAACCACATCATTCCATAGAGCCCTCTGCAAGTTCAAGTTCATTTGCGAACCACACAACCCTCTGTGGAAATGGAATTGAGATTCCATTTCTCTCCAGCTCTGTTTTGATTTTCGAAAGCAACCTCATTTTCACGCCATACCATACTCCAACAGGAGCCCAAATTCTGACAGAAATTATTACAGCATTATCACCGAGCTCATCAACAAAAACAGCCGGATCTGGATTTTTAAGGGCAAATGGCTCCTCATCAACCACCCTTTTAATTATTTCAACTGCCTTTTCCGGATCATCTGAATACCTTACACCTATTCTGTATTCAAATCTCCTCACAACGTTTCCTGTGTAGTTTGTTATGTTTCCCGTGAAAAGAGTTTGATTGGGGATTCTGACAAAAAGGCCGTCGTATGTTCTTATTATGGTTGACATCACATTTATATCTTCAACAAACCCAGAAATATCTCCAACCTGAACCTGATCTCCGATTCTTATTGGTTTTTCCCAGAGAATGAATATGCCCGAAATCAGATTTGAAACAACACTCTGGCTGGCAAAACCGATTACAATACCCGTAATACCACCTGCAACCAGTAAGCCAGAAGGGCTGAATCCCAGAAGCGGAAGAATCGTGAGGAAACCTATGAATACAATCAAATAGTAAATCAGTTTCAGAATTAGTTCTCTGTAATTTTTCTCTATTCTCTCTCCTATTCCCCTCCGGAGATAAATTGTTACGCATTTTGCAAGTCCAACAGCAAGAACCATTATGATTGCCGATAGAGCTATGTCTCCAACTGTGGTATCTCCATAAGCCACTGTATTCAGAAGATCGATCATATTCCCCACTCCATGAAGTATCTTTTTGCTGCTATCTGCACCTTTCTTGGCGTGAAAATTTCAACCGCTTTTTTCATATCCTCGTATGGAGGTTTCATCAGAAATCTGGTTTCAGCTGTTTTTTTGGAATTTACCTCCATTTTCACTTTGGAATACACCATGCTGTCACTGTAAAAGATTTTCATGAGGTAGACATTCAAAACGCATTTTGAGACCTCAACCCATTCATCAAACCTGTTCACCAAAAACAGCTCCATCACTCCCTCTTTCAAAATGTCTGCTTTCGGAGTCGAGTCGTAGACCTCGCTCTCCCACAGCCTGCAAACAACACCATATCTTGGGTCCCCATATAGTGTGTATTTCTGCTTTGCCAAAGAAAAAACATCAATCAACTCGATATCTCCAGTCCCCGAGACAAAAACCCCTATCTCCACAGGAAATTTAATATAGACCGTTCTCTCTATCCCCGGAGCAACCACAACATTTTTTTTAAAATTGACAAGAAGAAAGTTGGTTATGTATGAGGGAAGATTTACAGGCTCAACCGGATTTACTACAAGATTCCCCCCATCTGACGAAATTATCTTCTCAACTCTTTTGTTTTTTGATTCACGAAGGTAAGAAAAACCAGATTCGTGCTTCTTAAGTTCAATCTCGATTTCATCAATGCCTATTTTCAAGTCATCGAGGGGGTATATTCCAAAAATACTCAGAACCCCACCCCCAGGAAAAGTCTGAATACCAAAATAGTAACCACGACCATTATAAGCGAATGCTTTAAACCTGCCCTCACACTACCTGCGCCCATAACCCCTGCAACGATCCCGCTGAATAGCCCATTGAGAAGTGTTGCATGGTAAAACAGAGTTGTCAGTATTTCTGGATCAGGGAATGAAAAATATACTCCCATCATCCCACTAGGCGCAGTTATGTTGCCAAAAACCGAAATAAAGTTCTGATTGAGAACCACAATTGTGAACAGAAAAACCGCAAAAGTGATGTAAACTATAACCGTGTAAACGAACATTTCAGTTGCAACCCTTTTTCTGAAATCAAGATATATCTCGGCATCACTTGCTGCTGTGAATATTGCAGCCTTGACGTTATCTGTTGCTTCAAGAGCCTTTACAAGAATTGAAACCACTTTTGATACCACAGGACTCCCAATTCTCTCGTCAAACCTTTCAAAAGCCTCTGTTATGAGCTTTCCCCACTCAATATCCTTTCGTATATTTCTGACCTCTTTTGTCAGAGATCCCAGATCAGATGTTGAAAGAACTTTTAGAGCATTCACAAGGGTCAATCCACTCTCGTTAAGGCTTCCAAGCTGCTTTAGAAATTCCGGAAGATCATTTTCAAATTTTCTCAGTCGATAAGATCGGTATTCAAAAAGAACAATATAGGGAAAAGCCAGAATCAAGAAAATAAATCCCAATATGGTTTCAATCCTGAAATTAAATATGTAAAACAGATAAATCCCTGTAGCAACCGAAAGAGGGGCGGTGAACAGCAAGATGTATTCAGGATGCTTTATGATAAATCTCAGACTGAGAACTCGCTTAAGATGTCTGAATCCTCTGATTATGACTGCCAGAATGCCTTTTCTTTGTTTAAATTGGGGATTCCGTCCGTTATCAATTACTCTCGCCTTGAAGAACATTGGGATGGTTTTTCGTATAAGCCATCCTCCTTTCTCCTCTTCAAGCATGGATTTTATTAACCAGATGAACATTAAGCCTCCCAGAGGTATGTAAGCATATACAATCATATTGGACATGACTTCGATGTTTTCACCAAGCATTCCCATTACCACAAAAACGATCAGCGTAAAAAGAGGTGCAACAACAAATATGGCAACATAAACTTCGGCCATTATTTCAAGGGAGTTTATGAATATTTCATGGAACCTTTCTCTCTCTTCCAGATAGTGGGTAGATTTGAATTCGAGAAACTCGGAGAGTTTTCCACCTCCTTCAACAACGCTTATCAAATCTTCCAGAAACTCGGAGAGTTTTGATGATGGTGTTGTATTTGCAACATACCTCATTGCAGAGATCAGGTCCTTGTGAAATACCTCAACCTCTCTGAATATTATTCCAAATTCCTTTCCAACCTCACCTGTTATCATTCTTTCTTCTGCAATTGTTTTTATGATTTCAAGCAGCGAAGTGCCCCCTTTGGACATGCCCAGCATTATGTTAACAACGTGAGGCAGTGCAGAGTCAATTTTTGACTTTCTCTGAGACTTAATGAGAACAGGATAAAGTAAGATGATTTTTCTTGCAAGATAGAAAAAGATTACAGTAAAAATCGTAAGTGAGGCAATTTCCACCACAAAAACATCAGGTCTCTGGAAAAGAATTCCAGCCGGTGTATCCATGTAAACATAAATATCAATTGGAAGCCATGATAAAAGTGGTCCGGTGTAGCTTGCATACCATGCTGCAATAAGCCTTGAAATTCCAAAAGCCACAACAAAAAACAGGGGGAAAAGAACAACAGGATAAAAAAGTGAAACTG
>JALURI010000128.1:0-2294 GCA_027016965.1 Geoglobus sp. | reverse complement strand
CTGCAAGATATCGGGGAACTGATGCCGGGATTCTTGCCGATATCAGGTTCCTCTCAAGTTCCCCATATTTCTCCCTGTTCTTCTGATACTTTTTTCTGTGAAACTTTACAAGAAATTCAGGAACAGGTACTGAAAATTTTTCTCTAAGAAGCTTGATGTCGTTCTGAGCATCATTCGAGAGTGGTTTCATACTTCATTCCCTCTTTCATTATGTTCTCGAACGTCTCTTGAGGATTTCTGAAATAGGTATGAAATACATGTGTCAGATGTACATAGTCTCTTATATCCTGCCTGTCAAGAAATCTCAGAAAGTCTGCCCTTCTTCTCAGCTCATCAATTGTTTCCTCATACGATTCTCCCCTTATTACAGCGATCTTTTCAAGTTTTTTGGGCTGGTTGATCAGATGATATGTATCTCCATATGATTCCCACTTGTAAACCTCATTTATCAGAAGATTCTTATCGTTGGGATCAACTCCGAGAAACTCATAGACGCCTGTCACCCTTCTCTTTCTCACGCCAGCTTTGGTCCATTGAGTCTGAATTGGAACAATGTCCAGAAACTGAATCAGGCTTCTTGGAACGTTTAGAGGGTCACTCTCAAGCCTGTAGATTGTTTGATGTATGTCTCCGGCATGGAGAGTTGAGTATGCAGCATGTCCTGTGCTCATTGCCTGAAACAGTGTCTGGGCTTCAATGCCTCTGACCTCTCCAACAACAATGTATTCAGGTCTCTGTCTTAAAGCAGCTTTAAGCAAATCATACATTGAAATCGACTTCTCATCTCCAGTAGTGACTTCTCTCGTAATCCCTGCTATCCAGTTATCATGCCTGAGTGAAATTTCCCTTGTGTCTTCAATTGAGACCACCTTTGCATCGGGTGGAAGAAACATCAAAACAGCATTCAGTGTTGTGGTTTTGCCTGCAGCAGTCTCACCAACAACCATGAGACTTAGCTTGTTTTCCACTGCAAGCCAGAAGTATGCCATTTGCTCTGCAGTATATGTTCCAAGCCTCATCAAGTCAATTGGCGTCAGTGGCTCTTCCGTGAATTTTCTTATGGTAAATGAGGATCCTCTCGGAGTTATTTCAGTTCCGTAGGTTGCCTGAAGTCTGCTGCCATCCGGAAGGGATGCATCGATAATCGGATTTCCAAAACTTATGTGCTTTCCGGACTGCTGAACAAGTGCCTGAACATATCTGTCAAGTTCCAGATCTGAAAACGCAACTGTTGTCGGTATGTTCCCATATTTCTTGTGGTAGACAAAAACAGGAATGTTGTATCCGTCACAGCTTATATCCTCAACGTATGGGTCATTAAGCATGGGGTCAATTGGTCCCAAGCCGATATAATCTCTGTAAAGATAATAAAGTAGTTTCAGCTTCAGAATCGGATCGAGTTCTATAAGAAACTCCTTTACTACTTCATTGAAAGCATCGACCAAAATTCGCTCTTTCTGAAATACATCAACTGTAATATCCCTAAGTATGAGCGTGTTTCCCAGCTCCACATAAATCTTTTCCATGAGCTGAAACTCATCTATGGTCAGAGTGGGTTCCATGGAGATGTATTTAATTCCTTTTGTTTCAAAATCTTTTATTATTTTAATAGCAACCATCGGTCTGAAAATCCAGTACGAATCAAGAATCTCGCCTCTCTCCACCTCTTCCAGATCTTCAATTATCATCTCTTCAGAAATGTTCTCATCCAAGTATTTCTGAAAGAGCTGGTAATATCTCGTTGTGGTCAGCACCATATCAAAACCTATAAAATACCAAAATATAAAAAATTTGTCATGATCTACTTAAAATAGTAAACTTTCATCAAATTCCAATCGGAAAAGAGCCGTGCTGGTTTTTTCAGGATTGCCAAAGAGTTTTTATAACCTTTATAACAAGCATTGAGCCAATGTCGGTAAATATACTTGATACAACCCTCAGGGATGGGGAGCAAACTCCGGGTGTATCTCTGAGCGTGGAGCAAAAGCTCATGATTGCTGAATCCCTCGACAGGCTTGGTGTTGACATCATTGAAGCAGGAACAGCAATATCCTCACAGGGAGAATTTGATGCAATAAAGGCAATAAGTGAGGCTGGGTTAAAAGCAGAGATTTGTAGCTTTGCCAGAATAAAGTTTGAAGATATTGATGCTGCTGCAGATGCAAATGCCGATTCAATTTTCATGGTTGCTCCATCCTCTGACATTCACATCTCAAGCAAGTTTCCGGGAAAGACAAGAGAAGATATAATAGAGATGTCGGTTCAGGCAATAGAATATTCAAAAGAAAGAGGTT
>JALURI010000127.1 GCA_027016965.1 Geoglobus sp. | reverse complement strand
TAACATTTCTATATTCCGATAGAACAATCACAGGGCTTAGACTGAAAAAGCACTATCTCACAGAATTTCTTGTTTATCTTATTGCAGTTCCGTCATATATTGTGCTCATGTACACTCTTGTGAAAAACCTCGATTTAAACGCAATGAAAATTGCAGTACTTTTTACTCCCCTTATGCTATCAACACTCTTCCTGAAGGATCTGAAGGATATGAGTTCAGATATGGAAGCGGGACTGAAAACATTTGGTGTAGTTTTTCACTATAAAACCCTTATGAAGATATTTCACTCTTTTATTTTAATTTATTTCTCAGTAGGTATTATATTTTTTTATGGGAGTACTATGCTTCTTGCATTTATACCAGTGGTTGGTGTAGTTTACTCTGTGTTTAAAATGGCAGATAATGACTGGGACGTAACGGAAGCTACCCAGAGATACATTCAGTATCCGATCGTTTCAGGTCTTTTATCTTTGGTAACTATGCTTGCTATCCTAACATTCCTCAATCTGTCTTGAACTTTAACAGAAGAGATGTACCGGATGCGAAAAAGAAGACACCTGGCTCGATCTCAGATATATATTTTCTTTCTGGGATTTTTTCTAACCTAGCAGAAGGGAGGGAAGTAAATATTATCAGAAAATTCTCCTTAAGTCTATCATGCAGATAATCAAATACCTCGTAAGTTTCTCCTCTGTAAGCAAGGAGACTTGTTGAGTCGATGAAAAACAACTTCATCACGTCATCCATCATTTTGTTACCAAAATCAACGAAATCATGAGGTTTTTGAGAGAAAATTTCTCCTATAACCAACCCCTGGTCAAAGTAATCTCTGAATTCAAGATGATATGGGTACAGATTGAGTGGAGATGCCAGAAGACCGACAACTGATGCACCATAGGTTTTTTTACTTATCAAAGCAAGTCCATATGGAGTTATTGCCGAAAAGTCTCCCTTCTCAATTTTTTCAACAAACTCATTTTCCTCGATTTCCATTTCAAATCTCTTTTTTACGTATTCCCTCACAGGAAGTCCATTTATCTCACCTATGACGTTGCCCTCCTTGACAACCCTGACTTCATCTCTGAAGGCAAAAAAAGTTTTCAGAACATTTTCTGTCTCCTGATAGCTTTCACCCCTTTCAGGGAATATGTCTTTAAAGTGGAGTTCAGCATTGTTCATACCGAGAACAAGCACGTTTCTGCCAATTGGCTGGAAGTTGTGGTATATTACAGGTGTGTTCTCATGAACTTCTATCGGAACAAGGTTTATAGATGCAATCGGGATTCTTGCATTACCAAGGGATCTTAAAACCTTATTTACAGGGATAAAAAACCTCTCTTTCTGGATCCAGCTGGAATATCTCTGCAGAATTTTTTTCTTGCATCTTTCATTTTTGCATCGTCTGTACCTGAACCAGTAGTACTTGTCTCTTATGAAACCTTTCAGGAGAGAAGACTTTCCTGGGAAGTAAAGTGCTGGATACACTGCAAGAGCGAGATCGAAATCTCTGATTTTTTCTGCAATTTGATGAAGTTCTTTTTCAATATCCCCCTTTCCTGTGATAAAGAACCTATGATCTACCTCAAGAAGAAGAACAAGGATTCCATGCATGAATATTCCATCTTCTGTCCCAAACCCGTCAACAAAAAAAGTCAGGGTGTTATATTCCATATTTTCGCTCAAAAATCCCGTAATTATTGCTCTGTCATCAAAAAGAGTCTGAGTGAGTATGATTATGCCAAGATTTGGTTTGAATTTGATATTTTCAAGCTTGATTTTCATATCGGAAATGAGTGATTTCACGTCTTTGGCGGATGAATGTAGTACACTATATCTCATTTGCTAAAACTGGTTTTAAGGTGTTTATTAGTCTTTTGGCTTCCATTTCAAGCCTGTATTCGGCTGTCGGGAAAAACAGAATGCTCATAACCAGGGTTTTGGTGATAGGAAGAAGGAGGATTTTTATATCTTCTACTTTTATTGAAATTTCATTTAAATTTTGGGTAAAAATGTAGCTCAGAACTGATTTAATCTGGCTTTCAAGGAAATACATGTGCTGCAAAACCTTCATTTCGTCATTTACTCTGACAAAAACAGGAGTTCCATCTACACGATATATTATCAATCCTACAACCGATGGATCACCTGAAAGATCCTTTACAATGCTATCTATTCTCTGACTCATAGATTCCAAGCACCCTTTCTATTATGGCTCTCGACACAGGCACATCCCTCTTTGAAAGGAAGCTAAGCCTTTTCCTTATTTTACTATCAATTTTTGGAGATCTGAGCAGAGTTTCTATGTCATCTCGCTGAAATCTCGATTCAAGGTCACTTTCAACAACAATTCCAAGTCCAGGCATTATTCTGTAGGGAAAAACTCCATCTGCATGCCATGAGGCTCTGTGCTTTATAATCTGCACTGTTCTGCTAAATGCTTCCCCGTATCCAATATTTTTCATGAATATTGCAGAATCTGACAGAAATATTGGTATCGAGACGTCGGGTCTGCTCAAACTGTCTGTGAATGGCTCTTCCACTGTAACAACAGATGTACCACTTGCTCTTAACTGATCAAAAAACCAGCCTATGTCTCTTCTCACACTGTAATCCAGAGAGGATATCAGAGGTGTGAATGAATCCACAACTATTCTGGAATTGCCCTTTGAGTTCTCTTCTATGTATGTTATTATGTCTTCGTTGAGATAGGATATATTTTCAGCATGGCTCCTTGTCACAAGTACCTGCTGGTTCTCCATAGCCTCAACAAGCTCAAACCATCCCAATGATTCTGAAAGAATTTTCACTGCCTTTGCATCCATATCGAAAGAGATATACACTCCTGTTTCTCCATTCTCTACCCCTTCAAGGAGATACTGAAGGGAGAATATGGTCTTTCCTGTACCTGATGCACCGACGACCACATTAACTGTGTTGGGTCTGTAGCCACCTCCAATGAGGGTGTCGAAACCGATGATCCCAGTTTTTATTCTCATTATTATTAAGATGCTTCGGATTAGTATAAAAAATTTTGGTAATGATTATTCAGGATATGAAATACAATTTGCAACGGGAATCCGAGTATTTTTTCAGATCACGTCAACAGGCAATTTCTGATGGAGAATTGAGGGGAAAAACTTATAATATTCCCTGTATTCTTAATTAAAATTAATTGAAAATCGGAGAGAGGTGGCAGGTTTGAGAATGAACAGACGAGAATTTATGGGAACTGCCGCACTGTTTGGCGGCTCGGTACTTTTTGGGTCTTCGATTTTTGGATGTGCTACCCAGCAGCCAGCTGAGAAGACGCCGACACCTACACCAAAGCCTGAAAAACCGATCAAGATTGGATTTCTGGGACCTCTTAGCGGACCTTTCACTCCATGGGGTGACGGACACCTGAAGGGTGCAAAGATGGCTGTGGAGGAGATCAATACGAATGGTGGGGTTGGTGGAAGAAATCTTGAGCTTGTGGTGAGGGATACAAAGAACAATGCAAGCGAAGCTGCAACGGTTTTTGAGGAACTTGTTTTCCAGGAGGGAGTTGTTGCAGTTATAGGACCTGTATCCAGTGATGTGGGACTTTCAACATCGAGAAAGGCAGAAGAGCTATCTGTGCCATTACTGCTTCATATGGCAGGAAGTGACAAGATTCTGACAAAGAATAGCAGATACACATTCAGAACAGCCCTTGTTGCAGGACCCCTGCTGATGCAGGCACTTGCAGAGTATATCAAGGAGAAGGGATACACAAGAATTGGAGCTGTAATTGCAGACTATGCATGGGGTCACTCAATCAAGGGTGGAATCGAGAAGTACATTGAAACTCTGCCGGGAGTTGAGCTTGTAATGGAAATTGCCCCTGTGAAGGAGTCAGACTTTACACCATATCTCAGAAAGATGAAGGATCTAAATCCTGAGCTCGTCATAGCAACAGGTCATCCACCTGGTACTGCTAAAATAGCGAGACAGGGAATAGAACTTGGATTTAATGCCAAGTACATCGGACCAAACATACCCAAGAAAGCATGGGAGAAGATACTTGGAGAGGATGTGACAAAGGGAATGCTGGACTTCACACCTGTGAACTATGATGCAGATGAGTTCAAGAGCTTTGCACAGAAATTCTACGAAAAGTACAAGGAAGAGGTTGATTTTGCTGGTACAACGGGATATGTTAACATCAACCACATTGTCTGGGCAATAAACAGAGCTAACTCGTCTGATCCCGGTGACATTGCAAACACAATACGTGGCGGCACATACAACAATCCTCTGTTTGCATTCCCGCTTTCATATACAAGCTGGGGCGATCAGAAAGAGGCAAGAGAGGTTATAATCACATTCAAGCCAGGAGGTCCACCATACGGTCCGGAGTCTATATCACATGCTCAGATAGAGTTCATTTCTCCACCGATAAAGCCTGTTGAGCCAGCAGAATAACAATAC
>JALURI010000126.1 GCA_027016965.1 Geoglobus sp. | reverse complement strand
TTGTTACGTAAGGGACTATGTGGTGAGTGAGGTGGTGCGTTGAGGAGGTATTACAAAGCATTTCCACTTTCAATTGCATGCACAATTAAAAAAAATCAGTTAAGAAAAAGCATTCTGGTATTAATAGCCATAGTATGTCTGTCACTCGTCCAGGCAGTTTCAGCTACACCGGAAGTTGGGCTGACTGGAAGCAAGAACTGCAATCTATGCCATGTTGAAGGGGATTTTTCTGTACTTAACGAGAGAGGAAAATATTTCTTAGAACATGGCTATTCTTTTGAAGGTTATCCGGATGGAGTCAGAACAGAAATGAAGGGTGAGGAACTTTACAATAAGTACTGCAAGAGCTGTCATGGAGATGTTGACCCCTCATTCAAGTTCAGTGGAATTAACGATGCTGTTGTTGATGCAATCAAGAGCGGGAGGATGCCACCCAGATGGGTTAAAGTGGAAAAGCTGAGTGAGGAGGACATAACATATCTCGCACACTACGTTGGAAACTGGTGCAATCTCTGTCATGAAAAGATCCAGACAGATCTTACACCGAGAGAACTTTCAAATGCCCCTGAAAATCACATATTCGAGCTGGAACACGGCAATTTCTGGTGTTTTGCTTGTCACAATCCGGAAAACAGAGACACATTTATTCTCGTCAATGGTTCCGAACCATCTTTCAAAGAAATGCCCGTGCTTTGCAGTCAGTGTCATGGGGTTACTTACAAAGACTGGAAAAACCAGATACATGGAAGGTGGGTTGGGAATATATCCAATGCTGCTCCGGATGCCACCTGTACAGACTGTCACAACCCTCACGATGTCAATCCGGCTTTTGAGCCCATAAAACCAGAAAAACCTCCAGAGAAGCCACCTGTATCCAAGATGCCGGAAAATTACAGGATTTACACCCTCGTTGTCATCATGTCAAGCCTGATTTTAGTGCTTTACTCAGCCTGGAGGGATTGAAATGGATAAAAAAAAGATTGAATCATCTGATAAGAATATAGGTCGTCGAGACTTCATCAAGAAAGTCGCAGTAGGGAGTGCAGTCACAGCACCTCTTATGAACTTCCAGATTCCAATTGTAAGGATTTCGCTGGATGAGTTGTTCCAGAAGCATTTCAAAGAGATGAGTGAAGAGGAAAAAAGGAGAGTTATAGAAAGGCTTGAAAAGGAACACAAAGAAAGGTATGGTGTTGATGTAGAGATAAAAACAACTGAACCTCCAAAAGAAGTTGTCTGGGGATATGCTCTCAACATCAAAAGGTGTATTGGTTGCAGACGATGTGTTTATGCCTGCGTTAAGGAAAACAATCAGTCAAGGGCATCTCCGGAAGATCCTACAATTGGAGAGATACACTGGATCAGGGTTGTAGAAATCGAAAAGGCAAAAATAGAGCCAGGTACAGAAGGAACAGACTTTCGAACTAAATTTGGAGATATAAAGGTCGGAATATCCCTGGAGGAAGGTGAACATTACTACGACCCTGAAAAGGTGCCTGAAAAGGATTACATATACATCCCCATTCAGTGTCAGCAGTGTGAGAAACCACCGTGTGTAAAGGTATGTCCAACCAAGGCAACCTGGAAGGAGCCGGACGGAGTGATCGTTGTTGATTACAGCTGGTGTATTGGCTGCAGATACTGCATGGCTGCATGTCCATACTGGGCAAGGCGTTTTAACTGGACATGGCCCTATATACCCGAAAATGAGATAAATCCCAACATGCACTACCTTGGAAACAGAATTCGCTATCGTGGTGTGGTTGAGAAGTGCACATTCTGCATTCAGCGTACAAGGGAAGGCAGATATCCAGCCTGTTTGGAAGTATGTCCGGTTGGTGCAAGAAAGTTCGGCAATCTGCTGGATCCAGAAAGTGAAATCAGAAAGATAATAGATGAGAAGAGAGTATTCAGATTGAAAGAGGAGCTCGGAACTGAGCCAAAATTCTTCTACTTTATGGATTGAGGTGTTGAACATGAGAAATTTTCTACAGTTCATTCTTTTTTCTCTGAGAGTCGCTCTGACAGGGAGTTATAAATACTATGCATGGTTAGCGAGCTTACTGGTGCTCGTCATATTCGGGACCTATTCATATATTTATCAGCTTCAACACGGCCTTATCATAACTGGAATGAGAGACCAGGTGAGCTGGGGACTGTATATCTCAAATTTCACGTTTTTCGTCGGTGTTGCAGCCTCTGCTGTTCTGATTGTTGTCCCCCTTTACATCTACAACTACAAAGAGTTTGAGTACATTGTCACCTTCGGTGAGTTTCTGGCGGTGAGTGCGCTTATTATCGCTCTAACCAATGTTCTGGCTGATGTTGGAAGAGTGGATAGACTCCACCATATGTTTCCACTTATTGGCACCCCTAACTGGCCGGATTCAATGCTGACCTGGGATATAATAGTCCTGAATGGATATCTCATGCTGAATCTCCTTATTCCTGGATACAAACTCTACAAAAAGTACATGAATCAGATACCAAGCAACTGGATAAGGTATTTCATCCTCCTTTCAATACCTTGGGCTATAAGCATTCATACAGTCACCGCTTTCATCTATGCCGGTCTTTCAGCCAAACCATACTGGAACACTGCTCTAATGGCTCCCCGCTTTATAGCCAGTGCATTCACATCTGGACCTGCAATGATGATTCTTGTCCTGCTGATCATCAGACGCTACACATTCTACAGAAAGTACATATCTGAAAGGGCAATCTCAACCCTGACCCAGATAACACTGATTGCCATGATAATAAACCTGTTTTTACTTATCTCCGAAATATACACAGTTTTTTACTCAGCCACAGTCCACCAGATATCTCTGAAATACCTGTTCTTCGGATTGGAGCATGATGGAAAACTCTATGCTTCCTTAGCCTCTATTGCCTGGACATCACTCCTAATGCAGGTTACCTCAGTTGGACTGCTTCTGGTAAAAAGAACAAGACAGGACTATAGAACGCTTGCTCTGGCTTGCGGGCTTAACTTTGGAGGTGTATGGCTGGAAAAGGGAATGGGGCTGATTGTTCCGGGA
Organism: Geoglobus sp.; assembly: GCA_027016965.1. Next base: position 1,499 of record JALURI010000126.1, on the reverse strand, counting down.
TTTGTTCCAACACCCATAGGCGAGATCTGGGAATACTTGCCCTCATTCATGGAGGCTATTGTAGTTCTGGGCACCATTGGCTGGGGATTGCTGGTTTACACGCTTATGCTGAAGGTTGCAAAGACAATTGAAGGAAAGCAGAACCTTCCGGAAGAATAAAAATTTATTTCAATTTTTTATATTGGAATGCTCTTTCCTATGATCTCAAAAACACTGTTGACTATGTAAATTCCATTCATTTCAAGCAAAACGTTGAGAACGGCTCCAAGTATGGCTCCAACAATGAGAGATGAGATTATTCTTATCTTGATAATCAGAATTATGGCAACAACAAGAAGTACCAAGGTTGAAACCGCCCCTATCTGTGCAAGCTGACGAGCAGTCTCTTCCATTGCCATGTTCATGAAATTGAAGAGTGTTGCAATCCCAGACATTCCAAAAAGAAGTCCAATTATCAATCCGATTGCCACAATGGTATTGTCTCCCATGGTATAATTCTGTTTCTTGGAGAATATAATCTTAACGTTACATTTTTCATCAGAAGCCACCACTTCAAAGTTTGATGGATGATGTTTTTCAGTTAAACAGTGAGTTTTTGAAGAAATACTGTGAGATAGATGACTCACCGGAATTCTATCATTACATGTGCCTCCCCCTCAGACAGAGTCTCAGAGTAAATCTGCTGAAAGCGGATACAGAGGTTGTAGCTGAGAGGCTCTCAGAAGAATCTCATCTTGAACGGATTCCATGGATTCAGGAGGGATTTTTTGTTGAGGGTGATGGGGTAACAAATACACCTGAATTTTCCTTAGGTTTGATATTCATGCAAGAATCCAGCTCAATGATTCCAGCCAGAATCCTTGATGTTGAACCAGATATGCTTGTTCTGGATATTGCAGCATCTCCTGGAGCAAAAACCACACAGATCTCAGCCTACATGATGAACAGGGGATGTATCGTAGCCAATGATGTAAAGTACTCAAGACTGAACATCCTCGCCTCAAATGTGCAGAAGATGGGGTGCATCAATGTTAAAATAACCATGAAGGATGGCAGATACTTTGGAAGATTTCGTGAGAGATTTGACAGAGTTCTGCTTGATGCTCCATGCAGCAATGTCGGAATGATAAGAAAGAACTACAAGTACCTGAAGCTTTGGAAACAGAGTGATGTAGATGCTCTTTCAAGACTGCAGAAAGGGCTCGTATCTGCAGCTTATAGAGCTTTAAAACCCGGAGGCATTCTTGTTTATTCCACCTGCACACTCGATCCTGAGGAAAATGAGGAGGTTGTTGATTATCTTCTGAGCAATACTGATGCTGAAGTTGGAAGAATAAATCTGCCCCTGAAGTCCCATAAACCGTTTACTGAATTCAGAGGGAAATACTACGATAAGAGAGTAAAAAGATGCCTCAGAATTCACCCTCAGGATAACAATACCGAGGGATTTTTTATTGCAAAAATATTGAAATCAGCATAAATGACCATCTGTTGATATA
>JALURI010000125.1 GCA_027016965.1 Geoglobus sp. | reverse complement strand
ATCCAGGAGTTTGGAAACTTCATATATCATACAAACATGGCTCTGACATATCTGCAAAGGCTCTCGCAGGCTCTTGGCATTCAGATGCCTGTAGGCATGCAGATGCCTGCAGCTCAGCATGCACCAGCTCAGGAAGTGACACCTGTTGAGGTTCCAAAATTAAGAATTCCTGAGAAGCTCATTTCAACAAAATTCGAGCCCTACAGGGTTGAATATCCGGGTACGATTGAGGAGGTAACGCTCGGAGCAACGAGATCAGATGGTGGAACGAGAGAAGTAACGGTAACTGTAGGTGGTGAGAAAAGTCTTGCATTCTATAACTTTGATGCTCAGAATCCGAACATTCCAGTAATTGCTATTGATGTCTTTGACAGGAAGGCAATGCTTGCAAAGGCTGTGAGAGAGCATTACGAGGATGTTCTCGAAGATCCAGCAGAGTGGGCAAGGAAGGCTGTCAAGGACTTTGGAGCAGATCTCATCACATTGCATCTGATAAGCACAGATCCACTTCTTGAAGATACACCTGCAAGTGAAGCTGTAAAGGTTGTTGAGGATGTCCTTCAGGCTGTTAAAGTGCCTCTCATAATTGGAGGCTCCGGTAACAAAGAGAAGGATCCTGAAGTTCTGGAGAAGGCTGCAGAGATTGCAGAGGGAGAGAGAATAATGCTCGCATCAGCAACCCTCGATATGGACTGGGAGAGAATTGGAAACGCTGCCAAGAAGTACGGACATGTGATTCTGAGCTGGACACAGATGGACATAAACAACCAGAAGACTTTAAACAGATATCTGCTCAAGAGGGTTGGAATTGACAGAAACAGCATTATAATGGATCCAACGACTGCTGCTCTTGGCTATGGTCTGGATTATGCGTTCACGAACATGGAGAGAATAAGGATCTCTGGACTGAAAGGAGATTCAGATCTTAACTTTCCGATGTCAAGCGGTACAACAAATGCATGGGGTGCAAGAGAGGCATGGATGAAGGATTCGCCAATAGAAGGCGACACTCCATGGGGTCCGAGAGAGCTCAGAGGTCCGATATGGGAAATTGTGACAGGAATGACTCTCGCACTGGCGGGAGTTGACATGTTCATGATGATGCATCCTGGCGCTCTTGCGGTGCTGAAGGAGTGGATGAAGATGCTTTCTGGTGTTATCGAGGACAGCATTGACAATGTTGATGACTGGATAACCATGGAGGTGTGAGAATGAAGGTAAAGAGCCCCCTTGAGGTTTACAAGTATCTTCCACAAACAAACTGTGGTGAGTGCGGGTATGACACATGCATGAGCTTTGCTGCCCAGATCATTGACAGGAATGTGAAGCCAACAGACTGTCCGCCTCTTGTTGAGAATGCAAGCAAGGACAAGAAGTTTGAGAAGAAGATGAATGAGCTCATCACTCTTACATCCCCTGAAATTGCAGAGGTGATTGTAGGTTCAGGGGAGAGTGCGGTTAAGATTGGAGGAGAGGATGTTCTGCACAGGCATGAACTCACATTTTTCAATCCTCCAGCGTTCTTCTTCGATGTCCATGACAACATGGATGATGCTTTGATTGATGAGAGATGCAGCAGGGTTGTTGAGTACAGAAAGTTCTATGTCGGAGACTTCATAACCCTTGAGGGAATTGCTGTTAGATGTGTATCAAATGATCCCGAGAAATTTAAGAGAGTTGCAAAAAAGGTTGCTGAGTATGGAAAGCCAGTGGTTCTCATTTCTCTGAATCCAGAGTGCATGAGGGCAGCACTTGAAGAGGTTGCCCATCAGAAGCCATTGATTTATGCTGTAACAGAGCAGAACTGGAGGGAATTTCTTGAGCTTGCCCTTGAGTTCAAGGTTCCCGTTACAATCAGAAGCAGGGATCTTGACATGCTGAAGAGCATTGCAAAAACATTCAGGGAAAGTGGTGTTAGCGAGATTGTTCTCGATCCCGTAACGGAGCCTGTTGGAAAGGGATTGAAGGACACGTTTGAGAGAGTTATTCAGCTGAGAAGAACTGCCATTCTCGGAGAGGACAAGGAGATTGCTTATCCAATAATGATCACACCCATCTCTGCATGGCTCATTGAAGGCGATGACATAACAAGGGGCTACTGGGAGACTGTTGTTGCATCAACCTTCATAACAAAGTATGCTGACGTCATGATATTCAGAAACCTTGAGCAATACACTGTTATGCCATCTGTTGTGCTCAGGTACAATATCTATACTGATCCCAGAACTCCAGTTCAGGTTGAGCCCGGGCTCAGAGAGATAAATAACCCATCACCAGATGATCCCGTTTTCATAACAACAAACTTCGCTTTAACCTATTACACTGTTGAGAGCGATCTCTCAAGCAGCAACATAAAGTGCTGGCTTCTGGTTCTGGATACGGAAGGTCTTGGGGTTGAGGTGAGTGTTGCAGGAGGCCAGTTCACCGCTGCAAAGGTCAAGGATCTGATTCAGGAGACAGGAATTGAGGAAAAGGTGAACCACAAATTCCTCGTCATTCCGGGGCTTGCTGCAAGGCTTCAGGGTGCAATTGAAGATGAGACCGGATGGAATGTTTTTGTGGGACCAATGGACTCGGGCAGGATAAAAGGATGGCTTGAACAGCAGTGGCCACCTAAGTCTGGTGAGTAATTTTTTCTATTTTTAATTTAATAATTGATTTTTTTGCCGAGAGATGCAATTCATGCTGCTCTTGCTCTGAAATGATGGAACAATAATCAGCAACGATGCGGATTTTGGTGTTGTTGAAGGCTTGAGGAGGTTTTTCTGATTATTCATTATGGGTTCCCGGTAAATTACTTTTTTATCGAGGACTTGCCCTGTTAGTGGTGATAGAAACCACAAAAAACAATTCCAATAGTATTAAATATTCATTTTTAAACTGAGGGTCATGGAATATCATCTCAGATGCATTGAATGCAGGAAAACATTTTACGATGATTCTCTTTACACCTGTCCGTCATGTAATGGTCTTCTTGAGGTTACTGTTGATGTGAGCAATGCAGATTTCATACTGGATGGAAGAGAGATTAGTGTGTGGAAATACAGAAGCCTTATACCTGTTAAGACTGATCCAGTCACTCTTTTTGAAGGTAGAACACCTCTTTACCCTGTAAAATCCGAGAAAAAAACTATGCTTTTCATCAAGCATGAGGGATTGAACCCTTCAGGCTCTTTCAAGGACAGGGGAATGACTGTTGGCATAACAAAGGCGGTTGAACTTTCAAAGAGAAAGGTGGCATGTGCCTCAACGGGCAACACCTCAGCATCAATGGCGATGTACTCTGCGAGAGCTGGTTTAAAAGCCTACGTCTTTTTACCAAGTGGAAAGGTTGCCTTGGGAAAGCTTGCACAGGCAATGATGCATGGGGCAAAGGTTATAGCAGTCAGAGGAAACTTTGACACAGCTCTGAAACTGGTTAGAGAGATCTGCAGCAGAAACGACATCTATCTCCTTAATTCTGTCAACCCCTTCAGGCTTGAGGGTCAGAAAACCATCGCCTTTGAGATTGTTGATCAGCTTGGATACTGCCCTGAGGCTGTTTATGTACCTGTTGGAAATGCAGGAAACATATCTGCTATTTTCAAGGGCTTTTCAGAATTGAAGGAGGCCGGATACATTGACTTCATTCCAAAGATGATAGGAATTCAGGCAGAAGGAGCAAATCCAATATTCAGAGCTTTTTCTGAAAGGGAAGATAGAATAATCCCTGTTGAAAATCCAGAAACCATAGCAACTGCAATAAGGATTGGCTCACCTGTAAATGCAAAGAAAGCCCTTAGAGCAATTTACGACTCAGATGGCAGGGTTATTCAGGTGAACGATGATGAAATAATCCAAGCTCAAAAACTCCTTGCAAAGCAGGGCATTGGGGTGGAACCTGCAAGTGCATCAAGCTTTGCAGGGTTCATGAAGGATGATGATGAGTTTGAAACTGCGGTTTGCATAGCCACAGGAAATCTGTTAAAAGATCCAGAGGAGGCTGTTATGGTTTCTGAAAAGCCAGTGGAGGTTGAGCCATATCTCGATGCTATAGAAAAACTTCTTTAAATCTTTTCACAAACCTCATCATCCTTTCTCTGCTTTTTTCAAGCTTTTCAACTGCTTCAGTAACATTTTCTGCAATAACTCTTTTATCTGTAATGAAAACACCATTTTTTGCCACAAGAAATTCCACTCTTTCGGAGGATGAAACCTCGATTACATTCCTTTTTGCCGAAATTATTCCCGATCTTCTGTAACCTGACTCGTTCAGAATTTTAAGGAGATGAAAAGCAAATTTCATGTTTTTACATGCAACATGAATGATCGGTGGATTCATGATAAACCAAGTTTTCATCCTACCCTTCATTATTGCATCAAGAATTGTTTTCAGTGACACAATATCATGCCATTTTCCGAGAAAAATGGAATTCCTCTTGTCTCCAGACTCAGGTATGTCCATGATTGCAATTCTTCCGGAACAGCTTGAAAGGGTGACGAAATCATATGACAAGTTTATGGTATCTGTTATATTTTTTATCCATGAATCGATTTTTGAGTTTCTGTATTCGGGACTGTCAAGATAACAC
>JALURI010000124.1 GCA_027016965.1 Geoglobus sp. | reverse complement strand
GCTGAGCACAGAATAAAAATACATCCTGTGGTGGGGGCAATATTCACCAAGGATTTTGAAAAAAATGACTATGAGGTGGAAAAAATTCTTGTTGATAGGCTTGAAAGCGTTTTGAAATCACGAAGGATCGCTGACTGGGGACCAAATTTTGAATGCGATGGTGAGCTTGTGTGGGGAGCGTCAAGCAGGATACTGGATGATCTTTACATGAGGATTGTTGAACATTATGGGGGTATAGATGCCTTTTTCGGAAACTAATTTAAATAACTGTTTAAATAAAATTCTTTCAGAATGAGATTGCTTACGATTGGAGCTGGGGAAGGGGCAAAGTTTGCGGAAGTGTTCTCTCAGAGAGGGGCAAGAGTCAATAATATAAATCTCTTCAAAACATTTGCAGTGGTAAAGTCGCTGAACGACCTCCGCATGATCAGGCACATTGAGGATGGGAGAAAGTTCTATGCAGTTTACAGAGATGGAGATGTTGATGTCAGAAGTGTTTTTAACAACATTCTGTCGTTTAACGAGATTTTTGAAGCATCTCTTGTAATCTGCGATCTTTCCGATGAATTCTCATGCCATTCATCCATGAAAATTGGGAAGGAACTGCATTCCACAACTGAAGAGCCGAGAATATGCCTTGCCTTATCTCCTGTCCTTGACAGTCCTGAAGGAATAAATGTTGCGTTCATGAGGATAAAACCTCTTCTCAAGTCCTTTGATTCTCTCTTTTTATTTGAAAAGAGAGACAGATATCAGGATGTCATTTTGAGAACTTTTAACACACTTTCTCTGGTGGGGGAGATTGATGTAAAAAAACAGGTGAGTGGGGAGGTTGTTGTTGATACAAGTGATTTCATAAATTCTCTTTCAGGAGATGGTGTGAGTGTTGCCGGAATGGTCAGTGAAAAACTACCACTGAAAATTCTAAGAAGATTAAGGAGGACTGGGAGAAGTGAGATAATTGCTGAAAGGACTGAGAGAATGGTCAGGATGTTTGACATGGCTGTAAAAAACATAGGTGCAAGGGCAGAGATAGGCTCTGCAAAAAAAGGGCTGATTGTTTTTTCAGGAGATCCTGATGAGATAACCATGGACGGTATGCTTGAATGCATAAAGTCAATGGAGAGAATAAATCCATCAATGCTTGTGAGATATGGCGACTATCCCATCCCCAGCTCAAACGAACTCAATGCCGTTGTTGTTTTTTCAGGAATCATGAAGTTCAGGTTATAATTCTTGCACCATTTTCCTCAACAACAACTGTGTGCTCAGCCTGACTTACCGGTTCCTTTCTGATTTCGGTGAGAACAGGATAGGCTCTGAGCACACCTTCTTTGACGAGTTTTGAGATTATTATCTCTCTGGGGTTTGAGAGCCATCTTTTGGCAAATGGAAGTGTGCGATACTTTTCAACCTCAGCCAGAATCTCCCTCGCCATCTTCATTCTAACAGGTTTTGATGAAATCACGGAGTATATTTCTGTTTCAGCCCTCTCAGAAACCCTTCCGACACCACCTGTTATAAATGGCTCTATTGCAAATATCATTCCCTTCTCTATTCTCACACCTTTTTCAACCCTGTAATTGTAAATGGTTGGTGGAGCATGGGCAACGTATGGCATAAATCCATGACCTGTCAGGTTGTAAACAGGTTTCAATCCAAACTCCTTGGCAGTGTTCTCAATCTCTTCTCCAATCTCGGATGTTGTAATTCCTGGCTCTACGGTTTCAATGGCTCTTTTCAGGGCAACCTCAGCACATTCAACAAGCTCATCATGATCTCCGAGATCCACTGTTATGGCTGTGTCGGCGATATAACCCTCTATATGCGCACCCATGTCTATCTTAACAAGATCTCCCTCTTTAAACACCTCCTGATCGTTCTTTGAGGGGGTGCAGTGAGCTGCATCCTCATTGATTGAGATGTTGCATGGAAATGCTGGTTCAGCGCCAAGCTCAATTATTCTGCCTTCCACAAATTCTGCAACCTCAAGCATTCTTGTTCCCGGCTTTACAAGTTTCACAACCTCCTCTCTTATCTGCTTTAAAATCTCTCCAGCACTTTCATGTTTCTCAATCATTTTACCATCCTCGCTCTATTCTCAAATTCTGTCAGGATCTCACAGCCTTTTTTCCTTACAACAACAGTATCTTCCACCCTAACACCTCCGATCTTTTCATAATACAGTCCCGGCTCTACAGTAACAACCATCCCTGATTTCAGCAATTCCCCTCTCTCATAAAGTTTTGGTTTTTCATGGATTTCAAGTCCCACACCATGTCCTGTTGAATGTATGAATCCCTCCTTCGCTTTCTGTCTGAGTGTTGAGTATCCGAATGATTCAAGAACATCGCATACAAGAAAATGAATTTCTTCTCCTGTCACACCCTCTCTGATTTTATCAATAGCCCTTTTTTTTGCATCAATGCATGCATCGAGCATCTCCTCGATCTCCTGGTTTTTTTCCAGAATGACTGTTCTTGTGAAATCAGAGTGGTATCCCGATCTTCTGCTTTTTGGAAAGATGTCGAAAATAACATGAGAGCTGAATTCTCTGTGTCCGATGCAGTGAGGATCTGAGCTTTCCAGATCTCCCGATATTATGGTGTCTGTAGCCATAAATCCCTTTGAATACAGAAATGATTCAATTCTGTTCCTTAAAGACTCTGGATTTCTGTCATTTTTTATGATTTTCATGAAATACCTGAATGTCTGGATGATGGCTTTGCTGACCTGTCTTATTTGCTTTATCTCCTCGGATCCTTTTACAGCTCTCATAATGCTAAATGGATTTTCAACAACATCAACCTCAAGCTCATCGCTGAATTTTTTAAAGAAAAAAGCCGGAAAATCTTCGGGAACAAGTATCTTTTTCCCGTGGTGGGATTTTATGAGATCAATGTAGGTCTCTGCAAGAGCAGTTTTTAAATCACTGCTCTCTCTGAATCTTTCATGATAGCCAATATCGCTGAGACTTGCAATCGCTCTCACTCTGCTCTCTTTTTCTGCCCTTCTCTTTTCCATTTCAGGTACAACAAGCAGTTCGGTGCCATCATCACCTATCATGTAAAAAACAGGATCAGGAACCCTGAATTTTGTTGCATAGTAAAAATTTGGATTTTTTGAACTTGCGTACATTACAAAAAACCGAGCATCATGTCCTCTGAGCACTTCATGAAGCATGGGACATGGATACACTTTCCGATTATAAAGTTTTCAGCAGTAGAATGCATTTAACGGGAAAAACTCAACTGACTGTCATGGGTGATAAGAGGAAAATATGCTTATTACGGTGGAGAGAGGTGAAAGACAAAGAAAAAAACTGTACTACTATTGGGGGGAGACTAAAGGAGAAAAGAAGGAACAGCCAATTTGAGATCCTCGTATAAATGGTGGCACTACATGTTTTTGGATCCATGTCAGAGGCTGCGTTTTTAGTTTCCTGTAGAAATCAGTCCGGACTTGTTTACCTGAAATTCTCGCTGTAAAATTTTTCCTCTCGTCAAAAGAGAGGGTCCCATATTGCCTGAAAATCTGTGAGTCATTAACTTTAATTTCAATCCATCCGGAAAAATTTTCATTAATGGATTCATGGTGAAACGACATAAATGAACCATGCAATAAATGAGATCATTCCAAATATGAGCCCGAAAACCGATGCTCTTATCCATGCTGATTTTTTCCTCAGTGAGTGGTGGTAGATCTCCTCTATCTCATCCAAATCTCTCCTTTTTTCAAAGAAAACGTGCTGGGTGAACACCGGATAGAGCATCAGAAGTGATGAGATTACTGTGAACAGAATTGATGAGATTGGAACGAGCACAAGAAGAAGAACGTAAGAATTAACCTTGTGAGGAGCGAAAGCCACGAGAAAGGCAACAATTCCGACAACCAGTGTCAGTATGCCATTGGATGCCTTGACAATTATGTCTGTCTTGTCGTCAAGAGTTCTCAGATGCTGGAGCATGAAATTGACGTACTTTATCTCCTCATCCTTCAGCAGTTCATAACCCTGCGAGTTTTCTTCCATCACCTCTTTAGAGATATGTGGAAAATAAAACTTTATCCCTCAGAACCAATCACATAGGGACATGCATTTGCAGCAGTGAGAGAGGCTCATTACTACAATCTCAGGAGAATAGCAAAAGAAGGGTATTCAAAAATCGTTGATAAATTCCCTCATTTCACCTTAATTTTTATTTTGGGCTTCCCAGAAAACAAGCCACAAATCCATCAGAATCAAAAGAATCTTAAAACCGCCAAGAAAGAAGAAAGAAGGCCAATTGCGATAGATGAAACCAGACTAAAACTGGAAAACAGACAGATCTTCATCTGGGCAACAGAAGGAAGATCCAGTTTCCATGCCTGCGGCTTTCCTCAAAGAAGTTCTCAATTTCTGCAAAATAAGCCGGAAGTTGCTGTGTACAGAGGAATCTGGTACAGGTTTCCTTTCGACAGTTCCTTTCATTCTGTACAAAGTTGCTTGGAGAGTTTTGCTGGGCTTTATAATTTGGAGGTGTTATCTTGCCAGTTTCTTCGTACTGCTTTTTTTGATCTGATAGATTTTTCTTAGTGTTACCATCATCCCTTTTTGTACTTCCCTGTGGGTCTGCTCATGGGTAAGTCTTATAAAC